>CANONT010000074.1 GCA_947567695.1 uncultured Clostridium sp. | reverse complement strand
ATTGTACCAAATTTCTACCAAAAAGTCAATTTATGTAAATTGTTTTTTTATCTTAAAATCTAGAAAAAGCATATAAAATATGTTAAAATGTACGTCGCCAAACACCACAATTAAACACTTTTATATGCTTTAAATGTATAATAACATATTTTATAAAAAAATAAAAGTAGTTAAAAAATAATTTTTTAGTTTGGCAGAAAGAGGTTTTTTATGGATTTAACAAGACTTTTAAGACTTATGCCAAAAGAAGAAAGAAAACAAATTCAAAAAGTTATTGATATTTTGCAGATTGGAGGTCGAAGCAAAAGAACAATTGATAATTACGTTTGTGCAATTAATAGATTTCTTAAATACTTTGAAAGTAAAGATATTTCAAAATTAAATGAAAATGATATTGTAGAATATATGAAATGTAGTTACTTAAATAAGTCATGCTCCGTAAATACATACAATATGAATATTAGTGCAATAAAGTATTTTTATTCTATTAATTTTAATAAGGAATTTAATAACAAATTGTTACCGCATTCAAAGCTTACCAAAAAAATTCCTTCTACAATTGATAAGGAAACATTTGATAAAATTTTTTATGGTGAAAAAAGCTTAAAACACAAGTGTTGGTTATTACTTGCATATTGTTCGGGATTGAGAGCAGAAGAAGTTGCTAGTGTAAGACTAAAAGATATTAATGCTAATGAACATCAATTGAAAGTTTTGGGAAAAAGAAAAAAAGAAAGATTTACAGTTTTACCAGAAATTACTGTTAGGTATTTAAGAATGTATTACAAAAGCTACTATTGTCAGCCATATAATCGTCGAGTCAACAAAACTGGTTATTTATTTGAAGGATATAAGTATGAGTGTTTAACCAGTAGTACTATTGTAAATTACTTTACAGACATAAAACATAAGTATAATTTAGATGAAAGTATATCATTTCATAGTTTGAGACATTCATTTGCGAGCAATTTTATACGAAATGGAGGAGATCCATTTGTACTAAAATCAATGATGGGACATACTTCTATGAATACAACTAGCATTTATATTCACATGGGAAGGGATTTTAATAATCTAAAAGGTGTGAATTATGAGCAAATATAGTATACAAGATATATTTAAAGAATATGGTCTAGAATATATAAAAAAACATAAACTTTCAAAAGAGCAATGGAAAGTTTATAACGCAATTATCAATTGTAAAACAGCATCACTTGGAATACATACAATTACTTGTGACGAATGCGGAGAAACACATATAGCGTTAAATAGTTGTAGAAATAGACATTGTCCCAATTGTCAAAGCTATGCAAGAGAAAAATGGATAGAAAAAGAAAGTTCATATATATTAGATTGTCCATATTTTCATATAGTTACAACAATACCAAGTGAACTAAATGAAATCGTATTATACAATACAAAAGAATGCTATGATATATTATTTAAGGCAACGTCTGAAGCAATATTAGAACTTTCAAATGATCCAAAATGGTTAGGAGCAAAAGTTGGTATAACATCAGTATTACATACATGGGGACAAACATTAGAATTTCATCCACACATTCACTCTATCGTTACAGGTGGAGGATTACAAAATAATAAATGGATAGAAGGCAAAAAAGAATATTTATTTAAAGTACAAGTTTTATCATCCCTATTTAGAGGAAAATTTTTAGCAATGCTAAAGGAAGCTGATTTAAAATTTCCAAAAGATAAAGAAAATTTAAGAAATAAAAAAGATTTTAACAAATTTATAGAACCATTATATAAGAAAATATGGATAACTTATATAGAACCACCAAAAGGGAAACCAGACAATGTAATTGAATACATTGGAAGATATTCATTTAGAGTAGCAATATCAAATGAGAGAATTAAAGATATCTCAAATGGTCAAGTTACATTTGAATATAAAGATTATAAGAATAAATCCAAAATAAAATTAATGACAATATCAGCTGAAGAATTTATTAGAAGATTTTTATTACATGTATTACCAAGTCGATTTACAAAAATTAGGCATTTTGGATTATTATCTAATCGTAATAGAAAGACAATAATATCATTGTGTAGAATTTTAATTGGAACAGTCGTAAATGATAATTTTACAATAAATATAAAACGAAAAGTAAAAGAATTCAGATGTCCAGAATGTGGTTCAAATTGTTTTTCTTATAAATATTTATATTACAATTCATATCGACTCTGTGAATAATTTCAATATTCCATGATAGCCACATAAAGCATTTTTATGGGGTAAGGGGTCTTATGCTCCAAAATATGAAACAGCATAAATATTCTCAAAATAAAATCCTAAAAACATATAATTTCAGCCTAATTTTAAGAACAATAGAAAACGTATTTTGAATACTTTCCCCTATAGTCCGAAATTATGGTACAATAAAGTTATACCACTTTTTTTATAACATTAAAAATAGCACTTTAAGCTACAATAGTTAACTGTTTTAGTTAGCTATTTTTTGTACCAAAAGTGCCATAACTTGCTTAACATTATA
>CANONT010000073.1 GCA_947567695.1 uncultured Clostridium sp. | reverse complement strand
AAATAGCATTATGATAAATGGAACACCTACTTCAAATACCCAGCAGAATTTAGCAGATGGCATCAATGTAACAGTACCAAAGCCAAACACAGGACAAGCTTCAGGGAGTTCAACACTATCTTTTAAAGTCCGAGTAAATAAGTTGGTTAACAATACACTGATAAAGAACACAGCTCAATACAAAGATGTTACTGTTTCAACAAGTTCTCAAGAAAAAACGACAAATGAAATCGTATTGAAATATGTAGAACCAATTATCAGTCAATCTAAATCACAATTAACGCAAAATAAAGAAAGTTTTGTTGTAAATGGTGAAAAAGTAACTTATACCATAGATATTTCAAATGATGGGGGACTAAGTAAAGAAGTTGTGGTAAAAGACACCATACCAGAAGGAACAACATTTGTAGAAGGAAGTGTAAAAATAAATGGTGTTGAGCATTCTTCAATCGGTGAAGCCGAGTTAAAAAATGGAGTTAAGATAACAATACCAGAAGAAATTAAAAACCAAACGGTAAGTTTTGATGTAATAGTTAATGATATCAATGATGAAGATATCATTAGAAATATAGCAACGGTAGATGATAAACAAACAAATGAAGTAACTCTTAGATATGTAGAGCCAATTATTAGTCAAAGAAAAAAGAAGGAAACCGAACATAATTTAGATTATGTAATAAATGGAGAGAAAATAAAATATACAATAACTTTAGAAAATGCAGGTGGTTTAGGTAAAGATGTTATCGTAAAAGATATAATACCAGAAGGAACTACTTTCGTAGAGGGAAGTATAAGAATAAACGATCAAACAGCTTTGGATGGACAAGCAGGTCTAATTACGAAAGAACAATTAGAAAATGGAATAACAGTAAACAGCCCTGAAAAAATAACCAAGACCAAAAGAAGCTTAGCAAACTCAAATATGTTAGATATATTAACAGATTCCTCAGAAAAAGACTTATTAGAAAACTCCATATATGAACCAAGTGTAACAACCATAAGCTTTGAGGTAACCGTAAATGATATTAATGATGAAGATATTATACTAAATACAGCAACTGTAGATGATAATTCAACCAATACGGTATCCATAAGATATGTAGAGCCAATCATTAGTCAGAAAAAACAAATGGAAACAGAAAATAATTTAGATTATGTAGTAAATGGAGAAAAAATAAAATATACGATAACGGTAGAAAATGCAGGAGGATTAGCCAAAGATGTGGTAGTAAAAGATCTTATCCCTGAAGGAACTACTTTTGTAGAAGGAAGTGTACAGATAAATAATCAAATTGCTTTAGATGAAGAAGAAAACCAAATTAGTAAAGCAGAATTAGAAAGTGGCATTATCATAAATAGTCCTAAAAAATTGACAAAAGAACAAAGTAGTTTAGGGGATTCTAATGTATTAGAAGTATTATTAGACGAATCTAAAGATTTATTATATGAACCAAGTGTAACAACGATAAGCTTTGAAGTAACTGTAAATGATATAAAGGATGAAGACATTATATTAAATACAGCAACTGTAGATGATAATTCAACCAATACAGTATCCATAAGATATGTAGAGCCAATCATTAGTCAGAAAAAACAAATGGAAACAGAAAATAATTTAGATTATGTAGTAAATGGAGAAAAAATAAAATATACGATAACGGTAGAAAATGCAGGAGGATTAGCCAAAGATGTGGTAGTAAAAGATCTTATCCCTGAAGGAACTACTTTTGTAGAAGGAAGTGTACAGATAAATAATCAAATTGCTTTAGATGAAGAAGAAAACCAAATTAGTAAAGCAGAATTAGAAAGTGGCATTATCATAAATAGTCCTAAAAAATTGACAAAAGAACAAAGTAGTTTAGGGGATTCTAATGTATTAGAAGTATTATTAGACGAATCTAAAGATTTATTATATGAACCAAGTGTAACAACCATAAGTTTCGAAGTAACAGTAGATGATATAAAGGATGAAGATATCATATCAAATACAGCTTTGGTTGACGAAGAAAAAACAAACGAAGTATCTATAAAATATATAGAACCAATTATAAGTATGGAAAAAGCAGCAAAGACGCAATACAACAAAGACTATGTAACTGGTGAAGAAACGATACGATATGACATAATCGTAAACAATAATGGAAGTTTAGAGAAAAAAGTTATCATACAAGATAAAATACCAGAAGGGGTAACTTTTGTAAAAGACAGTATAAAAATAAATGGCGAATTATATCAAGATGAAACAAACAGAACTTATGATGAGACTGATTTAGAAAAGGGAATAGAAGTGTTAGTACTACCAAAAGAAGAGATAAATGAAGATACTGCAGATGAGGATAAAGATAGTACAGAGAAAAAAATACCAAATGAGAATGGGGAAAGCACAAAGGAAAAATCACCAAATGAGGATAAAGAAAATACAGAAGAAAAAACGCCAAATGACGATAAGGAAAATACGGAGAAAGAAACATTTAATCCAGATGAAGAAAATATTGAAAGAAAAGATTCAAATCAGAACGCAAAAAGTGCAGAGAAAGAATACGATAGTGAAGAACAAGAAAATAGTTCACTAAAAGAGGAGGATAGCCAACAAAATGACACAATAAAAGAGGATGAAAAACAAAAGGAAGAAGACGACGAGAAAAAAGAAGAAAACGAAGAAACAGGCGAAAAGAAATATAATGCAGGAAAAACCATACTAAGCTTTAAAGTAACTGTAAATAAACTAAAAAAAGACAC
>CANONT010000072.1 GCA_947567695.1 uncultured Clostridium sp. | reverse complement strand
AGCGTAGGGCAAATCCAAATACCCCGACGCTTGCGTCGGGTGTAGTTTATTTAAAATAGATGTAGAGTTTATTTTATTACTAAATGAAAGCTTAAATTTTCATAAAATCAAAAACATATGATAAACCAAATTCGTCAACATACAAACCACAATGCCACAAATAGTAGGAAGCAAGAAACTAAGAGCCGTCCATTTCCAGCTACCAGTTTCTTTTTTTATGGTTAAAAGAGTGGTAGCACAAGGATAATGTAAAACGGTAAACAACATCACATTAATAGCAGTTAAAATCGTCCAACCATGAGAGATTAGTATTTGACCAATGGAAAAGGTATCTTCTAAATTAACTAGAGAGTTACCTCCTAAATAGCACATTAAAATAATTGGCAAAACAATTTCATTGGCTGGAATACCAAGGATAAAGGCAGTTAAAATATAGCCATCTAATCCCATTAATTGAGCAAAAGGATTTAAAAAATTAGCAATTATATTTAATAAGCTTTCCCCATTAATTCCAATATTAGCAAATAACCAGATTACTAGACCAGCAGGTGCTGCGACAGAAATAGCTCTTCCTAGTACAAATAAAGTTCTGTCAAAGATAGAGCGTACTAAAATTTTTCCAAATTGAGGTTTTCGATAAGGTGGCAATTCTAGTACAAAAGAAGAAGGCATCCCTTTTAAGATGGTTTTCGATAATAATTTTGAAATCATTAAAGTAAAGAAAATTCCTATTAAAATTACAAAAATAACGGTAATGGTAGAAACAAGGGAAGCACCCAATCCTTGTATACTGCCAGCGATAAAGATTGTAGCAATGGCAATTAGAAAAGGAAATCTTCCGATTACATGGTACAAAGTTGTTGGTTAAAATGGCAATGAGTCTTTCTCTTGGAGAATCAATGATTCGACATCCCACACAACCAGCAGCATTACAACCAAATCCCATGCACATGGTGATCATCTGTTTACCGTGTACAACAACACTTTTTAAAGAAGCCATCCATATTAAAAGCAATTCGAGGAAGATAACCCAAATCCTCTAAAATCGTAAAAAGAGGGAAAAAGATAGCCATTGGAGGGAGCATTACAGATACAATCCAAGTTAACGTCTGATATATACCTGAGATTAGCATAGAGGAAAGCCACTCTGGACAATGTAAAAAATCAGCCAAGTAAAATAGCTTTTCTTGTAGCCAAGCAAATATAGCAAACAAAGCTTGTGAAGGATAATTTGCACCAACGATAGTAAGCCAAAAGATAATTCCCAAAAATAAAATCATGATAGGAATGCCAAATTTCTTAGAAGTTAGAATTTTATCAATTTTTCGATCTCGGTTGGAATAATTTTCATCTTCAAAAGTACAGACTTTTCCACAAATTGTTTCTGAATTGTGCATAATGCTAGAAACAATTAAGTCTTTAAAATTATTTTCAGAGATGTTATTTTCTTGCAATTCTGTGCGAACAACATGTTTAACTTCTTCTAAAGTTCCATTATTTAATAAATCAATTCCAAGATTATCTTCAATAGATTGCAAGATTTTTTCTTCGCCATCTATGATTTTTAGGCTGATCCAACGAGATAAATCGTATGAAAGAGAGAATTCACCTTGTATAACATTGGTAAGTTTTGTTAAACCATTTTCAATGGTTTCAGCATAGGCAATTTTTTTAGGAACAGGCTTGATTTTACCGAGTACATACTTGTTTTATGGTATTCATGAGATGAGCTAATGTTTTCTTTTTTCTGGCGGTTGTTCCAACAACAGGAACACCGAGTTCATGAGATAAATTTTCTAAATCAATATGTATTTTTTTCTTTTTGGCTTCATCTAATAAATTAACACAAACAATGATATTATTTGTGATTTCCATCGTTTGGAAAACAAGATTTAAATTTCGCTCTAAGCAAGTAGCATCTACCACAATAGCGGTACAATCTGGATTTCCAAAGCAAATATACTCTCTTGCAATTTCTTCTTCTTCTGAGTTGGACATAATGGAATAGGTACCAGGAATGTCCACGAAAAGAAAGTCAGTATCTTGGTAAATACAATTACCAGTGGCATTACTAACTGTCTTTCCGAGGCCAATTGCCAGTATGTTGATGCATGCCTGTTAGATTATTAAAAATGGTAGATTTTCCTACATTAGGATTGCCAGCTAAAGCAATCACGTAATCGCAATTTTCTTTTAAAAAGGATAAGTCATCTACTAATAAACGACTTCCTGTGGAAGATTTGGTAAGTCCCATATATAACCTCCAAAATTCATATTTTAGTACATAGTATGAAATAAAAATGGAAAGGTTACATTAATAGTCAATGGTTATTAAATTGGCATCTTCTTTTCGGATCGCAATTAATGTGCCACGAATGGAAAAGGCACGTGGGTCTTGAGACGGACTGATTAAAACGGGAGTGATGGTTGCTCCTTTTACAAATCCTAAGTCTAATAATCTTCTTCGTATATTTCCTTGACAATTTAATTTTTCGATTATTCCTTTTGTGTTTAAAGGCAATTGGTTTAGTGTTTTTTCTTGTTGTTTCATATCGCTTCACGCCTCCTAATATATTATATTTTGTCGAAAAATAAATGTTACTACTGGGCGAGGTGGGACAGGAGGACGCTAAAAATCCCATTTTGGGGACTAGGTGGCACTCCTTCCCTTATCCTTGGAACAGAGGTGAAACGTCCCCCGTATGATGCTAATATGGGGGCGTGAGAAAATAAAATAATGAAAGACCTAATATATAAGACTTTTATGCCTATAGATAAAATCATCAAAGTATATCTAAAAAGAAAAATATATAAAAATTATAAAAAATAAAGTTTTTAAACTTTATTTTTTTATATAGAAATAAAAGTTTGAATCTCTGTGGGGTACATTCCCCGACGCTTGCGTCGTAACAAGCCCTGTGAT
>CANONT010000071.1 GCA_947567695.1 uncultured Clostridium sp. | reverse complement strand
CAGACAAAGGAGCAGATATTATGAAAAAAGTAGGCTATTTCTTTTTTAGCTTTTATTGTTTTCTTTGAAAACATATCTGCTTTTCTTTGAAAATTACCTTTTGAATCGGTTATTTCTAACGAACACAATAAATAATAGCTACTATCTTCGGAAAAGGCTTGATTATTTCCTCTGCTGTTTATTCTTCCATACTTCTTTACAAAATTATCGTATAACCTATTTAATCTTTCCTGTTCTATTTTTATTTCATTGTCGCTACTATCATCAACTTGTAAGTCTATAAGCTTTCTGGTGAAATCTCGTATTTCTACCATACCTTTTATTCTGTTTTGTGTTGTTTCTGGCAAGTCTTTTTCAAACATTCTACTGTTTTCTCTATAATATACTTTGCCATCAATAACAGTATAGGAATAATTTTTTACTGTCGGATCTGCCTGTATAGATTTTTCTTCATCTCCTATTAGCTCGTCTAAATCGTATTCTTCTATTTCTGATTCTATATTTGAAATAGCATTAGATAGCATATAATCTAAATCGCTACCCTCTATCATTTTACACTCTGTTCGTTCTCCTCCATATTGTGAACTTTCCTTTGTCATTGTTCCCATTATCATATTAGGATTATCGACAAAATATTTATTCATTCTTATTCCATTTTCAGTTGTGTCAAGATTTACCCAGTCATCTTCTATATCTGTGATTTTATCTCTTTTCTTTAAGAATATAATGTCTGATGTTACTTCTGTTCCTGCATTACTTTTGAATGTATTGTCTGGTAGTCTTATTGCTCCAATAAGTTCTGCTCGCTGTGATATATACTTTCTAACACTACTATTTTCTTTGTCCATTGTTCCTTTACTTGTAACAAGTGCTATTATTCCTCCGTGGGCGAACTTTGTCGATTGTCTTTGCAAAAAAGTAATCATGCAATACAAATTTATTTTTGTTATATCTTCTATCATTAGGCTTTATCATATTATCAAATGGCACATTTCCTATTGCAACATCAAAAAAGTTGTCTGGCATATTGGTTTTTTCAAAAGGTTGTATTGCAATAGTGGACTTTTGGTATAATTGCTGTGCTATTCTTCCAGAAATGCTATCTACTTCTACTCCATACATTTTACAACTGTCATTTAATTCTTCTGGTAGCATTCCTAAAAAGTTACCTACACCGACAAGATGGCTCTAATATATTTGCTTGTTTTAGTCCCATATTTTGCAATGCTTTATATATATTTCTTATAACAACTGGTGGTGTATAGTATGCTGTTACACTTGAAGCTCTTGCGTCTTTGTATTCATCTTCAGTAAGTAGTTCTTTTAATTCTGCATACTCACTTGCCCAACTATCGTTTTTATCTTCAAATGCTGATTTTAAGCCACCCCATCCAACATATTTTGAAAGTATTATTTGTTCTTCTGGTGTTGCATATCTATTTTGTTCTTCGCATAATTTTAATACTTTTATAGCCTCTACATTGTTTCTATATTTTTCTTTTGCTGTTCCTACACCTAGATTATCGTCTGTAATTCTAAAATTGTTTCTTTCTTCAGTAGGTATTTCAGGGTGCAAGTCAAAATACTCAATATTTCTGTTCTTTTTGATTAGCTTTTCTGCTATAATTTCCTGTTCTTTTGTATCTTCTATTTGTTCTTCTTGCTTTTCTTCTTTTGGCTGTTCTTGTTGTTTCTCAAAGTTTTCTGCTAATACTTGTGCTAAATGCCTAAAATAATCTACTACATCTCCATTATAAAAGTCTATTTTGACTATCATATCTTTTATTCCTGCTTGTTCTTCTGGTGTAGTAGCTTTTATATTAGCAATGATATTTCCAATTTCAAAATAATGTGTATTATCTTCTGTTTTTATTTCAATAACCTGTTCTAAATCAATTCCTTTTTCTTCTATAAATGTATCTAGCCACTTATTGAAAGCACTTTCTACTTTTTCTTCTGTTTCTGGTACTTCTCTATCTTTTAAGTAATCATTCATAGGATTTTCAGCAACTTTTTCTAGTATATCTTTTATAGCTACTGTTCTTTGATCCAATGGGAATTGATTATCATACATTGTTATTATTTGATTATCTATATTTGAAATAGTAAATTCTTGAAATCCTATATAGATAATATCGCCTACCATAAATGTATAATTGCCTTTGTCATCTTCTGTATTTGTTGTTTCTCCATCAAAAAAAGAAGTATTGTCTACTTCCTTTTCATTATCTTGTTCTTCTAATTGTAAATTACTTCCCTTATTGCTGTCTGTTCTGCTGTTGCTTGAATGTTGTTCATCTGACCTATCCATTCCATTTGGTTGGTTGCTTTCATTTCCTCTGTTATTCCATACTGTTGTTTCATCTTCTCTACTTCCTGTGCTATTCTGTTTACTACTGTTTCCTGTATTATCATTAGGTGTTGCGTTAGTTTGTTGCTGGCTAGTAGCATTGTGTAAGTTCCCCTCTTGTTCTCTTTTAGGTACTTCAATCTCATTTTGGCGAACTTGCCTAGATTTACTTTCTTGTTTGTTCTCTCTATCGTTAAGTCTGGTATTAGATAATTTCCTTTCATTGTGTAAGTTAGATTCATTCTCAACACTTCCTTTCTCATTTTCTTTATTGTAAATGCTTTGTTTTATTTTTTCCAATGTGTGATTTTTCTTTTTTTCTTGTTTTTGCACATTTATTACTGTCTTTGAAACTTCTAGCAAAATTTCTTTTGAAAAATCCCTAGTTGCTGTTCCAAGTATAGACATTGTTTCAAAAGTGTTAAACTTTTCTATTCCAGAAAAACAGTCTTTTGGAATATAATCATTGACATCTAACCCACATCTTGACATTGTTAAACCTATTGTACTATATAACAGTAATTCTAAAAATGTATTTTCTAATTGTTCACTATTTAATTTTTCCAACTCACTATTAGCTGTTACAGATTTTAATTCTTCTAAATAGTCTTGCATATTATCTAC
>CANONT010000070.1 GCA_947567695.1 uncultured Clostridium sp. | reverse complement strand
CCATAACAATACCCGAAAACAGGACCCTTTATGGCTTTTGTTTAAGAATTTGTAAGACTATTCCAGTCGCATTCGTCATTTATGCCAAATAGCTAAACGATCCCCTTAGTGGCAAGTGACCATCCGAGTTATCGTCCCCCATGTGCAAAAAGAAACGTCCCTATTGCCCCTTGAAATAAAAGTCGTTTTATGATATATTTTAGATGTCAAGAAAGAGTTCAAAAGGAGGCAAAAAATGAGCCGAGGAAAAAGATATGAAGAAAGAAAATTAAATTTAAAGAAAGTATTTGCAGTTATATTAGCCTTTGTTGTTGTCATCATGTCTATCTTTATCATCAAAGGAATTCTGACAAAAGACAAAGAGCAGGTAAAGATAACAAGCAAAGATTATGCTGTTGTCTTTCAAGATAACAAATGGGGAGTTATTGATTCCAGTGGAAATATTGTAATCGACCCATCCTATGGGGAAATGATAACCATTCCAAATAGTAAGAATGATGTATTTTTATGTATTTATGATGTAAATTATGAAACAGGAGAATATAAAACAAAAGCTTTAAATAGTAAAAATGAAGAAATATTCACACAGTATGAACAAATAGAAGCTCTTTCCAACAAAGATGTCAATCACCAAGCATGGTACGAAGAAAATATATTAAGAGTAAAAAAAGACAGCAAATATGGAATGATCAATTTGTCAGGGAAAGAATTGGTACCATGTCAATATGATAATATGGTAGCAATGGAAGGTGTGAAAAATACCATAAAAGTCACAAAAGACGGTAAAGTAGGAGTAATTGACAACGAAGGAAAAGAGATTTTAGGTGTGCAGTATATAGATATTACAAATTTAGGGAAAGACAATAAAAATGGTTTTATTATAAAAAAAGAAGATGGTAAAAATGGAATTGTAGATTATTCTAATCAAACTATTTTAGAAGCTAAATATGATGAAATCGTCAAAGAAATTTATGGAAATGATATGTATGTTGTAAAACAAGGTGGAAAGCAAATTTTAGTCAAAAAAGATGGAACAGAGGTTTTGAATACTGGCTATGATGAAATCAAAGGCATTTTAAAAAATGTAGAAAATGGAGTTATCTTTGTTAAAGGCGGAAAATATGGTGTGATGAAAACATCAGGAGAAGTAACCATTCCAGCCGAATATGAAGAATTAAAAGAAGCCAAATCAGGAGTATTAATGGCAAAACAAAATGGAAAATATGGTGTGATTGATTTACAAAAGGCTACCAAAGTAGAACCAAATTACAAAGCTATTTCTTACAATGAAAAAGCAGATTTATACATAGCAGAGAAAGAAGACTTTAGTAATGACATTATAGATCATACTTTTGCTGTTCGCCAATCTGGAATTTTAGTTGATTCTGATGACGAAAAAGAATACATTGAGTTAAAACAAGGAGAAGAATATAAATATTACAACTTTAAATTTGAAGAAAAAAGTACATTAGAAGTTCGTACAAGCAATAATTTATTTAAAAGTAAAAAAGATGGAAAATATGGATTTGTTGACAAAGATGGAAAAGTCATTGTAGATTATCAATATGATGATGCAACAGAGCAAAATAGTTTTGGCTATGCAGGTATCAAAAAAGACGGAAAATGGGGATCTATTGATAATAAGGGAAATGTTGTACAAGAACCAACTTATCATTTAGATGATTACTTGAAAGTTGATTTTATTGGAAGATGGCATTTAGGAAAAGATATTAATATGAATTATTACAATCAACTCTAAGAAAATGTCCCCACTGGTTCCGGGATGAAATGGGGATAAGGGGGAAAGTAAATGAAGATTTGTTGTGGCACAGATATCATTGAAATAGAAAGAATTAAGGAGAGCATAGAAGATGAAAAGACAGGAAAAGCATTTGTAGCAAGAATATATACGCAAAAAGAAATTGCCTATTGTGAAAGCAAAAATGCCCAAAAGTATCAACACTATGCTGCTAGATTTGCTGCCAAGGAAGCAACATTTAAAGCTATTTCAGAACAGTTACAAGATAAATATTCTATCACATGGAAAGATATAGAAATTATCAATGACAGGCAAGGGCGACCAGTTCTTAATTTAATGGGAATAGACTTAAAAAGTATAGAGGATATTGATTTAAGTATATCTCATTGTAAAGAATATGCAATCGCAACCGTAACATTATTGAGGAAATAAAATGTGAAAATTGCCAAAAAGGATCGTCCCCTTTGGCAACTTTGACAACTTAGGAGGGTTGGATGGAATTATTTGATAGTCATGCACATTTAGATGATGAGAAGTTTAACGAAGATAGAGAGCAATTAATTGAACAAATTAGAGAGGGAGGAGTAGCTAAACTGATTTCTGCTGGTTATAGTTTAGAAGGATCAAGAATGGCTAAGAGGTTAGCAGAACAATACGATTTTATTTATGCTACATCTGGTATTTCTCCTAATGATATTCCACAAAAGGAAGAAGATTTGTGGATTGTGTTAGATGAAATAAAAAAAATAGCAAAACAAAGTGAAAAAGTAGTGGCAATTGGCGAGATTGGTTTAGATTATTATTGGAATCAAGAAAATAAGGATTTGCAAAGATTAGCATTTATAAGACAAATAGAAATAGCAAATCAACTAAAATTACCAATTGTAATTCATACAAGAGAAGCAGTTATGGATACGATTGAAATATTGAAACAAAATCAAGTGGCTCTAAAAGGAGTGTTTCATTGTTGTCCTCTTAATCGAGAATTGGTAAAAGAAGCTTTGAAATTAGGATTTTATATTTCCTTTGCTGGGCCCATTACTTTTAAAAACTCAAAAAATGCAGATGAAATTATCGCTATGGTACCAAATGAAAGAATGCTGATTGAAACAGATAGCCCCTATTTATCACCAGAACCTTTGAGAGGAAGAAGAAATGATTCCAGAAATGTGAAATATATTGCCCAAAAGATAGCTGATGTGAAAGATTTGAAATTGGAAGATGTGACATCTATTACATATCAAAATACAGAGAGAATTTTTGGTATTTTATAATTAAAGAAGAAATAGAAATTTTAGAAAAATAATAAAAAACATGTAAAACATTGATTATTCAATTTTTACATGTTTTTTAATATTACAGAAAAGTTCTTTTAATTTTCTATTTTATTAATACATTCTATTGTAATAGTAAAGCCCGTTTCCCTTATAAAAATGGTAAAAAATTACAGAAATGTAATAAAATTGAAATCTAAATTTAATAAAATAATTATGATACAACAGACTGA
>CANONT010000069.1 GCA_947567695.1 uncultured Clostridium sp. | reverse complement strand
ATAGCGAAATGATTCAAGGGAAAGTATTTGATGAATACAGTACAAAATCAAAAGATATATATGGTTATGAGCTTACGGAGGAACCTAAAAATGCAACAGGCAAGATGACAGAAGAACAAATTACAGTCAACTATGTATATAGATTAAAAGATACAAGTGTTATTGCTAAGTATATAGATGAAGAGGGAAAAGAGTTAGTTACTAGTGAAACTATTAAAGGTGAGGTGTTTGACAAATATGGTACAGAATCAAAAAATATATATGGGTATGAACTTGTAGAAATACCATCAAATGCAAAAGGAGAGATGACAGAAGATATAATTAATGTGATTTATCGATATAAACGAAAGGATACATCTGTTATTAGTAAATATCTAGATGAGGAAGGAAAAGAAATTGAAAATAGCGAAATGATTCAAGGGAAAGTATTTGATGAATACAGTACAAAATCAAAAGAGATATATGGTTATAATCTTATAGAAGAGCCCAAAAATGCAACAGGAAAAATGGCAGAAGAACAAATTGTAGTTAATTATACATATAAATTAAAAGAGACAAACGTTATAGTTAAGTATGAAGATGAAAAAGGAACAGAAATAGCTGATAGTCAAATGATTAAAGGCAAGGTGTTTGATAAATATACTACAGAAGAAAAAGAAATATGTGGTTATGAATTAATTAAAGTGCCAGAAAACGATACTGGTACGATGACAGAGGAGCCTATTACTGTAACTTATCAATATAGAAAACTAAAATTCAATATTGCTGTTTCACAAAAACTAACTGGAATACTCTTAAACGGTGAACAAAAAGATATTTCTAGAAAATTAGAGATAGACAGAAAAATGAACGTAGATTCACTAAAACTTACTTATACAATTACTGTTTCAAATGATAGCGAATTAGATGGTTCAACGGTACTTTTTAATGAGATTCCAAATGGCTATGTAGCATTAGAACAAGATAATTTAGACTGGATTATAGATTGTAAAGTAGCTTATAGAAATATAGAGAATTTAGTAATTGGAGAAGCAAGAGAATTTCCAATTGTTCTAACAGCCACATCAGATGAAATTGCAGGAACAGTAGTTAATTTAGTCTCTTGTAAAGGCTCAACTTGTGAGCCAAAATTTGAGGAATTAACATTGGAAGATAATACTGATATAGTGGAATTAATCATAAGTATTTCAACTGGTTTGACAGAACATTTAGCAGAAATAATAATAGGGCTAGTAGTTTTATTAACAATTTTAACCATTATATTATTTAGAATTAAAAAAGCAAAAAAATTAATTATAAGAAAGGGAGGAATGCAGAGTTCCAATAAAGGAGAAAAACAATAAATAGAAGAGTATTATTAATAATAGCAATAATATTTAGTATAGGAATATGTTCCTATTTTTCTGTTAGTCTACACTTTGTATTAAGCAAAGACTTTGATAGTTTATTGAATATAAACATTCAAACAATAGTAAATACACTAATTACAGAAAAGAAAGTATTACTAATTTTTGCAGTGTTAGAGGTAATGGTGGTAACATTTTTATTACTGTTTACAAATAAAACTAAAAATATATATCATAGTGAAATAGTAAAGCTAACAGATAAGATAGAAATTCCAACACCTGCAGGAGATGGACAATATGGTACTGCATGGTGGTTACAAAAGAAAGATTATGATAAAGTTTTTAAATATAATATAATTGATAGAGACAAGAATTATCAAGAAAGTTGTTTTACTTCTGCAGGTGTAATAACAAATTTCGAGAGAAATAATGATATAGAAAAAATTTATTATATTGATGAAAACTTGCATACTCTACTAATAGGAAGTTCAGGCTCAGGTAAGAGTAGATCCATTTTAATTCCAACAATAACAATGCTAGGCTTAGCATCAGAAAATATGCTAATTAGTGATGTTAAAGGGGAATTATTTTTATATACTGCACCCAAATTAAAAGAATTAGGCTATAATGTGATAGCATTAGATTTTATTAACTTTTTAAAAAGTAATCACTACAATTATTTAGATTTAGTAATAAATGCTGTTGAGGACAATAACATTCCACTTGCAGAATCACTTGTAAATGATATAGTAAATATTTTAGTTGAAAAAAATGATAAAACAGAACCAATATGGGTAAATGGAGAAATGAGTGTAATAAAAACTGCAATTATGGCTGTTGTGTTAGAAAATAAAGGAAAGAGGGAATATCAAACCTTAACAAATGCATATTACTTTGTAGCAGAAATGTTCAAAATAGATGAAGGTGGCGAAATGATTATAGATAAGTATATGAAAAATAAAGAAGCCAATGATCCAATAAAAAAGTTTTTTGCTGTTGCTCGGTACAGCACCATCAAAAACAAGAGGCAGTTTTGTGGCTGCAGCACTATCTACTTTACAAATGTTTGTAAGTGAATATGTTGCAGATACAATTCAAAAGTCGGATTTTGATTTACGAGATTTTGCAAAGAAAAAGACAGCAATTTACATTTTACTAAGCGATGATAAATTAACATATCATAAACTTCGGAAGTCTTTTAGTACAACAATTATATACTGCTATTGTAGATATAAGTAGAGAAGAAGGTGGAGAGCTACCAATTAGAATGAATTTTATACTTGATGAGTTTGCAAATTTTACAAAGATTGAATCGTTTCAAGCTATGCTCACAGTTTCTAGGAGTAGAAATTGTAGGTTTACGATTGCAATTCAGAGTTTAGCACAACTAGAAGAAAAATATCGGCAAGGAGGGAGCTCAAAATATTCTTGATAACATGGCGTTGATGTATCTACGATGCAATAATATTGATACAGCAACTAAAATTTCTGATAAACTACGGCAACTATACAGTACAAAGCTATGGAGAAAGTAGTAATACAAATATAAAGTACAATAATTCAAGTAGTAGCATGAGTTTAATTTCAAGAAAATTATTAACGGCTGATGAAGTATTAAAAATGATGAGTCCCTATATTATTGTAATGATACCTGGAGAACAACCTGCTTTATTAAATGTACCTGATATTTCCAAAATGCATTTTAATAAATTAAATGAAATGGGAACAAAAGAAGAAAACCAAATTTTAAGAATACAAAGAGAAAAGGAAAGACCTATTAGGAAAATATCTAAAGTTAAGATATGGAATATATGGGATAAGGTCAAAAATGATGATGAAATTGACGAAGAACAAGAACTAATAGAACTTCGAAAAAACTGGCGAGTGAATAAGAAGAGAAAGACCAACTATAAAAAGTCAAGCATTTTTTGAAAAAAATTAAAAATTTTTT
>CANONT010000068.1 GCA_947567695.1 uncultured Clostridium sp. | reverse complement strand
GTGAGCAGGGCAAACCCAAAATACCCCGACGCTTGCGTCGGGTGTAGTTTATTTTCCTCCATCATCTTTAGATAGGATGTCAGTGAGGTACAAATTAACGATACGTTCAATATGCTCCTTCCGTTCAGGAGATATATTGTTAACATTTGCATTAGGTTGAGTTGAAGCACTCATAAAAATCCCTCCTTTTGAACTTTTTGTGTAGTCATCTAAAAAAAACGATGACCACCTATAAATTATTTATGAAATGATATTAACATAAAATAAAACAAAAGTCAAATTTAAAATAAATTTTTATGATTTATTCTTAAAAAATAGCATTCTAAAACAATTTTATAATAAAAAATTCTCAAATCGTCAATACTAAAGGAAATTCAAGTTTCGGCTTTTTGCCAATGAGGGGTGTAATATATCATTTTTTTACACTTTGTGTGTCGCAACCTCCAAACTAATTATTTATCTGTAGGTTGCTCCAATCGCACTTGCCTTGCTCGTTTGGTCGCTTACGAAGTGTTGCAAAAATGATATATTACACCCCTCATTGGCAAAAAGTCGAAACTTGAATAAAGGAAAATGTAGATAGTATCTCGAAAAGATAATAAACTCTACGTAAATTGATTTAGAGGAGGAGAATTATGTTTAATTTTAGAACAGACTTAGCATCAGAAAGAAGAGAAATTTACCAAAAAGCAAATAAATTAGAAGAAATTGATGGAATTGAAACCAACCAAGAAGAAATAGACGAAAATATCAAAGTCGAAAGAGTAAAAATAACCAATGAAAATGGAGAAAAGGCAATTGGAAAGCCAATAGGAAACTACATTACCATTGACATCAAAAAACTAAAAATAGCACAGGAGGAAGAAATACAAAAAGCTGCTGAGACATTAACCAAAGAGTTAAAACAAGTCATTGGAAATCATGTAGACAGTCAAGGAGAAATTTTAGTCGTAGGGCTTGGAAATATCTATGTAACACCAGATGCATTGGGACCAAAAGTAATCAATGAAATAGAAGTGACAAGGCATGTTATTAAGTATTTACCACAATATGTAGAAGAAGGGACGAGAATGGTAAGTGCCATATCACCAGGGGTGTTAGGGACAACAGGAATTGAAACAGTTGAAATTTTAAAAGGGATTGTGGATCATATTCATCCTAAACTAGTGGTTGTAATTGATGCTTTAGCTTCTCGTAGTATTGAAAGAATTAGTAGTACAGTCCAATTATCAGATACTGGAATTGTTCCAGGAGCAGGAGTAGGAAATACAAGAAGTGAAATCAGTCAAAATACGTTAGGTGTTCCAGTGGTAGCGATTGGAATTCCAACTGTGGTGGAGACAGCTGTTTTGGTGAATGATTGTTTGGATTTGTTTATTGAGAAATTACAAAATGAAGCAAAGTCAAATGATTATTTGAATCAATTAAAAGAAGAAGACAATTATGAGGAAATAAAAGAAGCGTTAATTCCAAAAGAATACAATCTGATTGTGACACCAAAGGAAATTGATGATTTGATTGAGAATATGAAGGAAATTGTGGCAAGTGGAATTAATGGTGCCATGTGAATAAAAAATGTTAAAAATTGTTGCAAAAAGTATTTTATTAAGATATAATCAAGGTATGAAAAAAGAAAAATAAGGAGGATTCTATCATGGAAGAAAAACAAAATGCAAAAGCAACAGAAAAAGAAGAGAAGAAAGTAACCGATTCAAAAGTGGCAACAGAAGGAAAGAAAGTAGTTGATAAAAAGCCAACAACAGAGGTGAAGAAAGAAGCCAAAAAACAAGAAGCATCAAAAGATACCAAAAAGAAATTTGAAAAAACAAAAGGAGCTATGCCTAAAATAGATAACAAAATGATCTTCGGTGCAGTGGTAGCAGTTGTAGTTATTATTGCTATCATAGTAGGTGTATTCTTAATGTCAGATTCACCAAAAAAGACAGTAGAAACGATGCTTAGTGATTTGAAAGCAGGAAATTATGATCAAAAATTATTAGGAAATGCATTGCAAGAAGAAGGTTTTAATGAAGATGCTCAAAAGTTATTTTTTGAAAAATTAGCTTGGAAAGTGCAAAATGAGAAAGTAGAAGGAGACAAAGCAACAGTTGAAGTAGAAATTACCAATAAAGATTTTAAAACAATTATTGGTAATTATATGCAAAAAGTTTTAAAAGTAGCATTTAGCGGACAAGATATAAATCAAGAAGAGATGGCAAATTATTTAGTAGAAGAATTAAAAAATGATGAGATT
Organism: uncultured Clostridium sp.; assembly: GCA_947567695.1. Classification (GTDB taxonomy): domain Bacteria; phylum Bacillota; class Clostridia; order TANB77; family CAG-508; genus CAG-269. The sequence goes on along the minus strand of CANONT010000068.1, from coordinate 1,484 downwards.
GAAATAGTCACATCCAATCAATCAATTGTATTAGAGAAAAAAGACGGGAAATGGACAGCAACAGAAGAAAATAATGATTTTGCGAATATCTTATTGCCAGGATTTAATGAAGCAGTCAGTGCTTTTAACTAAAATTTAGTTATCATTGGTTTTTGTAAAAATAAATAGAACTACAACATAGGAGACAATAAAATTAAAAATTCCACATTTCAGAATTAAAGATGTTCTGAATGTGGAATTTTTTTATATAAATTACAAATATTGCAATCAGTGCATAAACTAACTCTATTTTCAAATACTAATTGTAAAGTATTCACAAATTCATCTATATAATCATCTACGAGATGAATATAAACCTTTTTAGGTAGTAAAGTAAGCAATGAATTTAAAATATAATCATTGGAAGAAAAAGAAATGTCACTCAAATATTTTGCCTTAAAAATATCATCACTCACTACAATTGGGTTTTTATTCTCGTCTAATAAAATAGATTCTGAGGAAGAAAAGATGATATGAACCATTTCACAGCCACAAGATTGAGAATTGATATACAATTTCAATAAGGAAATAAATTCAAGGTATTCCTTTTCTATTACAAAACTATTAACGGCTTCATTTACCACTTCATCTAAAATAGATAAATAGTCTTTTAATCTAAAATTGATAAATCCATTTAAAATAATCGATTTATGAGTTGATAAAAAACGATAAAAAATATCATATAATATCTTGAACTTTTTATCAAAAAGACTGGTAAAATCATCTGCCATAAGATCAAAACAAATGGCTAGAATTTTTTCTCTTTCACTAGCATCAAAATAAAAATAATTTTGCATAATTAATCTTTTTAGCAGAGTTTCTTCTAATTCATCGATCACAAGAAAACATAGCATGGAAGAGATTTTAGAGAAAAAAAGTTCTTCGTTTTTCCCAGCATAATGTATGATAATGTTTTGGTACAATTTGAATTCATTTTTTGAAAAACAGATATCTTTTAGTTCAATGTTTTTTAATTCATTTAGTAGATAATTTAGTAAATCAGAATTATTTGTTTTAATACACAGTGACTTCATGAAAAATTCCCCTTTCCAACAAAACTAGTATCTACTAAATTTCAAAAACTTATACATTATAGTATGCAGATAGGAAAATTTGGTGTGTAAATTGCAAAGAAGGAAAGATCTTTTTGGCAATTGTGTAGTAACAATTTGATAGAGCGTAATAAAAATGTAATACAAAAACTATTTACAAAAAATAATTAATGTGATATAAAACAAGAGGAGTTACATAAAGGAAATATAACAACAAGAACAAATGAAAGAGGGAATTTTCTATGAAGAAAAATAAAGGTATCACATTAATTGCATTAGTAATCACAATCATTATTTTGCTAATATTAGCCTCTGTCACAATTGCCACATTAACAGGTGACAATGGAATTATAACCAAAGCGATGGAAGCCAGAGAAAAAACAGAACTAGCAG
>CANONT010000067.1 GCA_947567695.1 uncultured Clostridium sp. | reverse complement strand
TCACAGGGCTTGTTACGACGCAAGCGTCGGGGAATGCACCCCACAGAGATTCAAATGCGATATCTGGATGTGCAAATGTTCCTATACTATACTTCCCAATACTTGGAATAATACCAATAGCATTAAAATCTTTTTTCCATCTATTAGGAGTCATTGTAAAACGATTATATCCGACTTCATCAATTTTAATTCTGTGTGATTCCACGGAATTAAAATTTTCATTGTGTAACTCTTCCCAAAGATTATAGAATTCAAAAGAATTTTTATTAGACATCCAGTTTCTAATAACTCCTGATGGATCATCTTCATTCTGATATTTTGCTAAATCAGTTAAAGAAATATAATCAATATTTCCGACTCTCATAACTCTAACTAAATTATCTTTTACTTTCATTTCTGTTTTTATAATTTCTTTTTTCATTTATATCACAACCTTATATAGTTTTATATTATTCTAAAACATTTGTTCTTTGTTGTCAAGACTTTTGTAATTTTTAATTTTAAAATTTATGCTATTGAAAAGATATAAAGCCACTCTGTTTTGCTGTACTGAATCCATTTCCATAATTTTGCTTGATACGAAAATTGTATAGGGATAATTTGCAAAGTTGACAATAGTTGTTCTGTATTCAATATTAATCTCTTTTAGCAAACTATCAAATTTTTTATACATTTCTTTTTTATCATATTCTAAATTAGTATGACTGTAATTGTCACACATACATATTGCTAATCTTAATTTATTTTCTAAGTCCATATCTTTTATTATTTCTATTACATAATTTAATTTTTCATCGTTCATAATTTTTTATTCCTTTCGATTTTAATTTTTTACTATTCTTTGGGGTATGGGGTGCAAAACTCATATTGAAATTTGGCGTGTAGACAAATTCATTGCTTGCTGGGACAGCAATTTGCATTTGCGGGAGTACAAATGCAGTGCTTGCTAGGACACAAATTTTTAAATTCTAAAAAATCGCATTTTTTCTTGTGCCAATTTTCAATTCATTTTTTTGTAAAATTTTTAAAATAATTTATACAATTTCTGTTGGAATTTTGGGCATTAATGTTAAGTAATCTACTATATTTACATCATTTACAATATCACTTGTCCCATACATAGTTCTAATTAGTTCTGTTTGATTATCATAATCTCTTAAATTGTGTTTATTAACATCTGACAAATCTTTTGCATTTTGAATTGCATTATTAGATAGAGAAGTTGTACCAGATACATTTTCTTTTGCAACTTTCTTTGCTAATTTACTTTTGTTTTTATCACTACCCAAGTGAAAAGAATAAGCTAATTCTTGCTCCATAAAAGCACCTCCTTTGAAATTTCTTCGTAGCACAGGACTTCGTCTTGACGGAAGTCCTAACCCCCTATATGTTATGACATGCTATCATAACATGGGGGCTCTGCGAGGCAATAAATTTTCTCCCATAAGGGATAAAATTTATTTAAATTAACTATCGCCACTTTCATTTTTGCAAAGGCAAAAACAAAACGTGCCACGTTAATTTGCTTCTTCTTCATTTTCTTCACAGAACCTTACTGGCTTAACACCTACTGAAATAGGAGTAGTCTCTTTTGTATAAATTATGCTATCATTGCTTTCATCTGGTATATAATCAAATGCAGTATCAATTTCTTTCATTTGGAATTTATCTTCTTCACGAATATATATAATTCCAAATTCATAAGTTTTCATTTTATTATCTGGATCTAGTTTATAGTAATCTTTTAATGGAAATACTCTAACAATAGCAGAATTATCTTCAGTAAAATTGAAATAAAATACTTGCTTGTCCACATAGTATGTTGCTTCAGTATATCCAACGTCATAATATTGTCTTAATCTCATAATTATTTCTCCAAATTCTTCTTCAGATAGATAATTACTAAATCTTACATTACCAAGTACATTTCCAAATATAGCAGGTTTAGTGGTATCAATATACCCTTTATCAAATAATTCTTGGCAAGGCTTACAAATTGATTCTCTAAAGTTTATCTGTTTTACAACAACTTCATTGCCTACTAAATCTAATTCAATATCATCAACATATTTCATTATAAGTTTTGCTTGTTCTTGTCTTGTATAATCTTTCCAAGTTTTATTTCTTTCTTGATATTCCTTATCTAGTTTTATTTTGTTGATAAAGTCAATATCTCTTTTTAATAAAATATCTTTTGGTGTAAATTTTAGTTCTTCAGTACAATCAGTAGTTTCTAGTTTGCTTTCTAATTCACTTATTGCATTTTCAACTATTTTCTTTTCTTCGTTATATTCTTTTAGTTCAAAAACTCCATTGATATAGGCTTTTTTTATTCTTTCAAGTTTATTGTTTTGTTCTTTTATTTCTTTTTCTAATTGTTCTCTAGGTTCGTCAAATTTTTGCTTTATCATAGGCAAGAAGAATTGATTTACAACAGAGTCATATTCTACTAACTCACTAATAAATTGATTAAAATAATCGTTTATAATCTTTTCTTTAAATTCAATTTTACAATCATTACAATAGTAGTAGAAGTAAGACTTTCCACTTTTCTTTGTAGTAGCTTTACCACCTAAAATCCTATTACATTTAGGACATCTTAACTTTTGCAAATATAAATAAGTTAGCGTTCTCTGGTAACTCCTAGAATTTTTCTTTTTCTGTACTTGACAGTCTGACCACATTTCTTTTGAGATAATAGGCTCTACTACATCTTCATAATAAGTTGGGTGCTTTGTTCTTTTTCCGTGAACAAAATCGCCTTTATATATTTCATTTTCAAGAATTGTAACAATAGTTTAATCTCTCCAATTATCTCTTCCTAATACTTTTTCTTCATTGAATAAATTACTTATTTTTTGATAAGAGTAGCCCGTATAATATAAGTCGAATATTCTAACTACAATGTCTTTAGTAGAATAATCTATTACCAATCGTTTATCTTCGTGTTTATATCCTAATGGTGCAACGTGTGGAATATGTCCTGATTTTATTGCACCAGCTAGTCCTACTTTTGTCCTTTCGCTAGTTCTCTCAATTTCATTTTGACTAACACTCATTAAAAGTCTTGAAATCATTTTGCCATTTGCACTTGTAGTATTTATCTCATCATTTACACAATCTAAATAAGCATTATTCTCGTCTAAAAAGGTCATTAAATTTTCCCAATCATAAATACTTCTAGTTATTCTATCTAGCTTTAGAGCAACAACAGTATTTATCTTTTTAGCTTTAATATCATTTTTTAATCTTTCAAAATCTGGTCTATGATTACCAGTTTTAGCACTTATTCCAGCATCCTCATAATAATCAACTATTTCATAACCTTTGAATTTACAAAAAGTTTCTAGTCTTTCTTTTTGCTCTGGCAAACTAAATCCGTTCTCTTGCTTGTTCATCTGTTGACACTCTCATATATAGTCCACATTGTTTCTTTTCTTCGTTCAATTTTCAAACCTCCTTATAAAACAAAAAGAGACATCAAAGTACACGAGTACTACTGACATCTCTTAAATCCATTTATCATAAACTAAAATATAATAATGCAATATAATATAATTTTTTCAAAGTACTCAATATATATATAACTCTTGCCGAGTAAATATAAATTTTTATTGATTATATTATACTACGATTTTAAGAAATGTCAAATATTTACAATTATATATTTTTCAAATATTCTTCTAACTCTGATAATTTAATCTTTTTAGTCAAGTTAGAAATATACACATCATTTGAATAATTAAAAACTAAAAAAGTAATATCCTTAATAATCACTCTATGTGGCTCAATATATGTAAGATTAGTTTTTTCTAATTTTCTAATACTACCATTGATAAAAGTAGGAGTAGCTTTAGAAAACTCACATATAAATTCAAGTCGCTGTTTTAGACATTCCTCAAATTCTAATTCTTGCTTAATTATCTTCATTTCAAGCACCATCCCTTCTTTATAGATTTAGGATGATTTTTTGCAAAAGAAAAAATCAACCATTTCTGATTGATTTTTGTATCTCTCTGTTCTATAAAAAGTTCGAACAGAAACGTCGTTGGTGCCTTCACCTGGAATCGAACCAGGGACACAAGGATTTTCAGTCCTTTGCTCTACCAACTGAGCTA
>CANONT010000066.1 GCA_947567695.1 uncultured Clostridium sp. | reverse complement strand
TAATTTATTATACACCCTCTCATAAAATGTGTCCATATATCTATTCTAACACCATCTTGTAACGTATCTGATTCTACAACAACAAATTTCTTATACCCTTTATCTTGCACTTTTAATAAAGATGCCATTGTTTCGCTATCTGTTACCTTTTGATTCACATCTATTTCTGTTTTTGATGACACACTTTGCACTTCTTGGGCTGACAACGTATCTTGCTCTTCACGATCTATCTCTTGATCCTTTGGATCTTTTTCATTTTTAGTTTCAATCTCTTTTTCTGCCTCAATCTCAGCCACTCTTTTTAAATCTTTTGCTGATACTCCTAATTCTTCGGCAACAGCTTCTAGTCGTTCTTGCTCCAGCTCATTTAAATCTAAAATTCCCTCTTTGTTTAGTTCTTGCAATTGTTCTAGCAAACCTTCTCTATCTTTATACGTTTCACTTAGTAAAATAAAATCATAAGCATCAGACTTATTATTTCCACCAATTACTTCGCCCTCTTCTGTTTCATACCTTTCCACTTGAAATAAATTACCATCTTGATCTTGTTCTTGCTCTATCACCAAATATACATCACCAATACCATCAACCTGTCCTAAAAACTTTACATTGAGTACCTTTTCTTCCGAAAAATGTTGTTTTTGTACCTTTCCATTAATTTGCTTATTTAAAATTTCCATATCCCTTTGATCTCTTAATGCTCTCATTTTATCTAATATTTTTTCTTGGTCAAAATCTCTATTCATAAGACATGCGCTCCTCTACTTACCCATTATTTCTGCCATCAAATCATAATCACTCATCCCAACAATTCTACACTTTACCAAATGACCTAAAACATCATTATTATTTGAATTTTTCTTTATATACACCAATCCATCCATTTCTGGTACATCTTGCATCGTTCTTCCCCTATAATACTTTCCATCAAAAGAAACTTCTTCTACCAACACATCACATTCTTGATTCAACTTCTTTTCCAAATTTTCTTTTGAAATATGTTGTTGCAATTCCATTATTTTGCGATACCTTGCCTTTTTCGTATTGCCATGAATCTGCTCTGGCAATTTAGCAGCTGGTGTACCTTCCTCTTTGGAATACCTAAAAGTCCCTAATTTATCAAATCTAGCTTGTCCTACAAAATCTAATAATTCCTGAAAATCCTCCTTTGTCTCGCCTGGAAAACCAACCATTAAGCTAGTCCTTAAAGTCACATTAGGAATTTTATCTCTTATCTTTTGAAGCAAATCCTGTATTTGCCTTTTAGAAGTCCTTCGATTCATTTTCTTTAAAATCTGATCAGAAATATGTTGAATTGGAATATCAAAATATTTTGCTATCTTAGGATTATTAGCCACTACCTCAATCAATGAATCCGTAATTCCCTCTGGGTACGAATACAAGAATCGAATCCAAGTAATACCTTGTATAGCACTAATTTCTTCCAATAATTCTGCTAACTTGCTTTCTCCATATAAATCCATCCCATATTTCGTTGTATCTTGTGCTATCACAATCAACTCTTGTATCCCTTGCTTTGCTAATTTTTTTGCTTCTTCTAGTATATCTTCCTTTTTCCTACTAACAAAAGAACCTCTAATATAAGGAATCGCACAATACGTACATCGATTACTACATCCCTCTCCGATCTTCAAATAAGCATAATTTTTCCCTGTTGTAATCGTTCTACCCAAAAATTCTTCCTGTGTTAACATTGGCATTTCAGAAATCTCCGTAATTTTCTTACTATCTTTCTTTTGGCTCTTTATCACAAGACTTCTTTTCATCAAATCCTCTATCTTATCCCATAATTTATCATAGTCCTCTATTTTGATAAACAAATCCACCTCTGGCAATGCTTTTATTAAATCTTGGTAATATCTTTGTACCAAACAGCCCATTACAATCAAGTACTTACATTGCTGTTTCTTATATTCTGCCATTTCTAAAATGGTGTTAATCGCCTCTTCTTTCGCACTATCTATAAATCCACAAGTATTAATAACAATGATATCTGCTTTTGTCTCATCATTCACGATTTCAAACTTATTCTTCTTAAATAATCCGATTGTTGCTTCTGTATCAATTAAATTTTTACTACATCCTAGTGATACAAATCCTACTTTCATTCATTTTCTCCCATTCAAATTTTAATTAGTTTTTAAAACTCTAGTCTTTGTGACTACAAATATGTTTTCTCGTCAACTCCATTAGATCCAATTTGGTAAAACCTTCAACCTGTGTTTTGGTTCGATCCTTTTTCAGTTCTTGTTTTAAAAGACTTTCTATCTTTTCTTTATTTTCTTGAACTTTCATATCGATGTAATCAATAATAATAATACCGCCAATATCTCTTAGTCGTAGCTGTTTCGCAATTTCAATTGTTGCCTCATGATTTACTTTATAAACCGTTTGCTCTAAATTTTGATTTCCTGTATATTTTCCTGTATTAACATCAATCGCAGTTAAAGCCTCCGTTTTATCGATGGTAATAAAACCTCCACATTTTAGCCAAATTTTCCTATTTTGCAATTTTTCTATTTGCTTATGTAAATCATAAATCTCAAATAAATCCACTTTTTCTTTCATTTCTATTTGTAAATCGCTATATTCTTTATTCTTACTTTTTAAATCTTCTAACTCATTCCTAACTTTCTCATCATTAACCGTTATCTTTTCAATAGAATGACTTGCTAAATCCAGTAACATCTTTTCAATAATATTTTCACTTTTATATAATAATTTCGGTTCTTTCAAATTCGGACTAATACTTGTTTGAATAATATTATTCCACTTTTGCTCGACCCTTTTAATATCTTCTATTATTTCATTTTCCTTGCCTTGTGCAGAAGTTCTTATAATGGCTCCATTCCCTTTACTCAAATTTTCTTTTACCAACTTAATTAACCTTGCTTGCTCTTTTTCATCTTCAATCTTTTGTGAAACAGTTATAATGTCCGTATTAGGAAGCAACGCAATATATTTACTTGGTAAATTAATATGAGCTGACACCTTTGCTCCTTTTTTTTCATTACTATCCTTTTTTACTTGCACCAATAACTTTTGATTCGGCTGAATCACTTTTTTAATCTCGATATCTTCTTTTTGCGTTTCTTTCGTTTCATCTATTTTTGGCAAAATATCTTTCAAATGAATAAAGCTATTTTTCTCTGTTCCAATATCCACAAAAGCCGACTGCATGCCACTAATTACATTTTTTACAATGCCAATATAAATATTGCCTTCTTTTCTCCTATACTCTTGATCCTCTTCATAAAACTCTATCAACTTTCCATTTTCCACCAATGCTATTTGTTTTACCTGATTCTCTGTTTGTATGATAACTTCTATCATATTCATTTCCTTTCTCTTATTGCCAAAGGGGACGATCCTTTTTGGCAATTTTTAATTATTTTCCCTCTGGTTCCCATTGATCCAAGATGAAATGGGGACATTTTATCCATTAAATTGATTCATTGCGATATCAATTCCCTTTTTTATCACTTCGATCACTGCTTCTTTCGCTAAATCTGTTCCTTTGTCTAATTTTTCCTTGTCTTCGGCTGAAATAGCACCTATCACATATTCAACTAAATTTTCTTTATCTTGAGGCCTTCCAATGCCAACCCTTACCCTTTTAAAATCTTGTGTATTTAACTCTTGTACTACTGATTTCATTCCATTATGAGTTCCCGGTCCGCCTGCCTTCCTAACCTTGATAATCCCTGGTTCTATATCCATATCATCATAGATGACAATTAATTGTTCCATCTCTATTTTATAAAATTGGATGATTTCTTTGATACTTTCTCCGCTTAAATTCATAAAGGTTTGTGGTTTTAATAAAATAACTTTTTCTCCTTCTATCATTCCTGTTCCATACAAACCTTTAAACTTACTTTTCGTAACTTCAATTTTATATTGATTTGCTAATTTATTGATAACATTAAATCCCATATTATGCCTGGTAGAGCCATAATCCTTTTCTGGATTGCCTAATCCTACTATTAAATACATCTTTGTTTTCCTACCTTTTCTTAGTTTTACTGTTATTTATTTTAACTCGTTTTTTACTTTTTTTCAAGTTTTTTATAGTTTTAAATTTCGGAGTTTCTTGTTTTTTGTTACAATTGACAGTTATTCTTAATGGTAGACCTATCCCCCAGTAGCTAAAAGGGGTGTAGTGTTGTTTGTCCCAGAATCTACCCACACTACACAAAAAAGACACCTTTGAAAGTGCCTTTTTATAACGTTTATCAATTATTCTGCTGATTCTACAGTTTCCTCTGTTTCTGGAGCTTCATAAGCTTCTAAAATAGCTTTTTGAATTTTCTCTCTTGTCTCAGCATTGATTGGATGAGCTATATCTTTGAATTCTCCGTTTGGAGTTTTTCTGC
>CANONT010000065.1 GCA_947567695.1 uncultured Clostridium sp. | reverse complement strand
ACTTGAAATTTGGAGGAAATGCAAAAAAACTTTTCCGGTTTATCCGGGTTAGGATCTATTCCAAATGCATTAATCTGATCTGCCCCACAATAATTTGCTTTTATTATTCTACATTAGTTTTATCAATGTTTACCCGAATACTTACTTCGCATTCATTTTCAAGTAAGAGCTTTATATTATTTAGTAATACATCAAAAGTTCCTATACCAGTTCTTAAAATTCTACGCTTATTATGGATTTCCGGCGGTCCATCTATTGTTATTTGGAATCCGGTTATCTTAAATTGCTTTAATTTGTTTATCGTCTCCTGATCAATTAAATATCCATTCGTTACCATATAAGTAGAATAATTTAAATTATTTTTATCACATATTTCCAGAAATTTTTTTGACAAATTCCAAATTACATTTTTTCCTACTAACGGTTCGCCCCCATACCATGTTACTCCTAAATTTCTAATATGGGGTGCATATTTTTCTACCATATCAATTAGTGCCATTTGTACTTTTTCAGACATTTGAGTGTTCTCTGGTGTTTCATAACAATATGGACATTTAAAATTACAAGATAATGTAGGCGCAATTGTAAATCCTAGCCCTATATTATTGTAACGCCCCTTATTGTGCATAATTTTTATTTGCTTTATCTCATCTACTTCCTCTGGAATGACAAAACTTCCTTCTTTCATTTGCGCAATTAAGTCTTGAGTTTTTATATCTAAATTATTCATATCTAAAGACTCTATATTCTCGAGAATGTGTAAAAAATCACTATTAACTTCAGCAAGAGCACATGAAGTTGAATTAAATGCCAGCGTTTTATCATCATAAGTTTTAACAATAATATTGTACTTTGATTTTTTTAATCTCATATCTGTTTTTCCTTTCTGATCATCAATATTCTGTATTTTTCAAATCACATTTCTATATATTTTTGTTCATATCATGTTTTTCCAACCTCCTATTTTTTATTTCATAAACACTATCCGCAGCCTCCATGACATAAATATCATGTGTAACTATTATTATAGTGCATTGATCTTTTAAAGTCTTTAGAACTTGAATCAACATTTTAATATTTTTAACATCCAATGCGGAGGTTGGTTCATCAAAAATAATTACAGATGGTTTCCGAACGACAGCCCTCGCTATGCAAATCCTCTGTGCCTGTCCTCCAGAAATATTCATTTCTTCTGTAATCACGGTATCAAATCCATCTTCTAGTTTCATAAAATCATTATATATATTAATATCTCTACAAACTTGATATATCATATTATCATCGATACTGTTATCACCACATCTGATATTCTCTAAAATACTTAAATTAAATAGTTTTACACTTTGTGGAACCATTAATATATATTTTGTCAAGTCAATGTCAGAAATAGGATACCCTCCTAAATATATTCCACCTTCACTGCTTTCAATCAATCCAAGCAAAAGCTTTAATAAAGTTGATTTTCCGCTTCCGGATTTACCAATTATAGCTATGATCTTTTTCTCATCAATCTTTATATTCACTTTTTCAAGAATTGTATTTCCCATATCATAATAGAATGTTAATTCTTTAATTTCGATGATGTTATTTCTAATAATACGGTCTTGGATTCTATTTACCTTTTTATTTGCTCTAGTATACTCAACTATTCTATCTATGTATGGTACTATTGTTTGAAAACTTATATTACTATTTAGTAAGTCTAAAAGTGGATTAAGCAGCATTTGAAAGTAGAGTACTAACGCCATTACTTCTCCTAATGTCATTTTCCCTCGAATTACATTTAAAAACCCCACAACATAAATTATACAAATGCATCCAACAGTTAATATTTCAAAAAACACATTAAATCTATTTGAAATATTTTTGAGCTTAACATTACTTTCTTTACAATCCTCTATAGATTTAGAGAATTTATTCATACAAAAATCATATAGATTATATATTTTAATTATAAGAACGTTATAATATACATCATTAATTATTGAACAATTTATATCATATTTTTCTTTGGCATCTTTCGAATACATTTGTACTATACTATTATATTTATTAATAATTACAATAGCTACCAACAGAATAAAAATAATAAATGAAGTTATAGAATAAGAGTAATAAAACATTCCCGTGGCAATAGATAAAACAATCAAAACATTTTTTATAATCGTGATAAAAATATCAGATACAAACAAACTTATTTTCTGAGTATCATCAATATGTCTTGACAATATCTCACCTTTTGTTTTGTCTTCAAAAAAACTTATATCGTTTTGGATTGTTTTATTAAAAACCATTGTCTTAAGGTCAGCAGATATATTTTCACTCATCTTTATAAATATCTTTTTTTGGGCAAACTGTACCAAAGGCTGTATTAGCAAAATAGCAGCAAATAGAAATATTAATAGGACAGTTTTTCCTAACATAAATTCTGTAGTAATATCGTCAATTAAAATTTGTGATATCATTGGACAAACAAAATAAAGCAAAGAATATATAATTGTTAATAATAATCCAATAATTTGCATGTATTTATACTTTTTTAGTAATTCCCAAATAAATTTATATACTTTTTTCATTATTTTTCACTCTATTTCTAATTTAAATTTGGTTTTATACGGTTTAAATCCCAATCCGCGAATACTTTGATAAAATTCTATATTTTTAAAATAAACATCAGTAAATACATCATGTATTCCCTTCTTTTTTGCTTCATCTTTTATAAAATTAAATATGTTTATTGCAACTTTAGTTCTTCTATAATTTTGCTTGACAAACGCATGTAATATATACAAATAAGCTTCATTACTTTGGCTTTTTTGTATATAGCATTCAGCATAACCTACAATTTCATTTTTATTTGCAGCAACTATAAGATAGCATTCTCTATTGTCAATCAATTCGTAGTAAAAGTTGCACTCTACAGAATTGTTATTTTCTTCATTCATATAATTAGAATGGGTTTGTCCTAATTCCTTCCATAGTTCAAATAATTGATCACAGTCCTTTTTTGTAGCTTTTCTTATCTCCATAATATTTCTACCTCATCAATGAAAACAGACCCTTCATCTAACAAATAATGCCAGAGTAAAAAAATCATTTACTCTGGCATTATGTAAATACTATTTACAGATCTCTAACACATACTTTATCACATTTATTTGAGCAATAACAGTTTGCCAGACTGCTTTTTTTACTTCTCTTAACTATATATCTCATTGTTCCTCCTTACAGTCCACCAGATCCCTGCTCTCCACAATCATGGTTGCATTTTCCACCACAGCCATAACAAAATGCCAAAACTTTAATTTTCTTTTTTTAATAATATACTTCATGAAAGTGTCCTCCTTTTATATTTATTTAATAATCGTGTCATTTCTGTCTTTTACAATAAACTACACAATATGTAGAACATCCATAACAAAATGATAAAACTATATCTGATCTTCTTTTTATATATCTCATTATTTTCCCTTCGTGCCACATCTGGGATTGCATTTATCACCACAATAGCAGTAAGCTTCATAATTCTTTTTAACTGCGGGAATAATATATTTCATTACATATACCTCCATTTCTTTACTTATTAGTTGTACATTTACCTAAACATTCTTGTTTGCAAAAACAATTCGAAGTCCCATAGCTTAATTTAGTACTTGATACGATATACCTCATTTCTTTTCCTCCTTTACTCTTCTGGTTCTGGATCTGTCGGTTCCACGGTTTTTACTTTACAATTATAGTTGCAAACACTTTTACATCCTGACCAATAACAAAATGCTGTACTACTATATTTGTTTTTGTAAACTATGTACTTCATACTTACCTCCCTTCTTGTTTTTAACCTTGAGCCTCTATAGTTAATAAATCATTTAGAAGCCAATTTTTATACTCCTATTCATAATAAATTTAATAATATCTCTGCAAAATTGTAATATTCCATTTTTGTTCTTATAATTTTTGTATACACCAGCTAATAGTATTCCACCTAAAACTATATGTGAATAAGCAATTCCGCGAAACAAATGTTCGTTTTTAATTAATAAACTATAAAGAATAGCCAATATTTGGAAACTTAGAACCTTATTTGTTTTTTTTCGATATTCTCTTTTTTCATATTCGTCTAGTTTCTTATTCTCAGAATCCACTGGTGCAAAAATAAATATAGATAACTGTGCAAGAAGCAAAATAATATATTCCTGAATTTGAATTGTTTTATCTTCCATCCTGCCAGCTAAAGCACAAAGAAGAATAATTAAAATTCCCGAAATAACACTGCATACAACTCCATTATTTGCATGGAATCCTCCTGCGTATATCCTAAGTGGCACATATGAAAAGAGAAAAATACTTACTAAAGAAATATTTTTAAATGTCATTCCAATAATTACTGCTACCACTATATTTATACATTCTTCTAATAGAATTGTATAAGCATATGTATAAATTTCCTTTTCTTGCTGTAATATCTCTCCATTTTTTATTTGGTAATCTAAGATATTATTGATTAGAGTTTTCATTTATTTTCCTCTTAAACCGAAGTGGTAGTGTCAAGTCTACTACCTGTTTTTTCTATTCAAAGCCTTTATTTTCGGG
>CANONT010000064.1 GCA_947567695.1 uncultured Clostridium sp. | reverse complement strand
GCCAGATGAAGGACAAAACAAAAAGCCAAATGATGAGTTAGATAAAAAAACAGATAACAAACCAGCAAATTCCTTAACGCAAAAGTTAGATGAGCAACAAAAGGAAGATTTAAATAAGAGACCACTTGAGACAATTTATTATGGAAATTCTGGTAATGCTACCGATACAACGGGAAGGGAACAGACGAATCAGAAAAACAACTATACACCAAGGGAAACAACTACCAAGAAAGAATCGCTTTTAGCGGATAATTTAAATACAGGTGATGAGATTGGTTTTATCGTTGTGGTTGCTCTTGTAGTAGTAGGAATTAATGTAATATATTTTGCGGTAAAAATGAAAAAGAAAAGGAAAGAATGAGCTTAGGGCTTATTCTTTTCTTTACCGTTGTTTTTCTATAAAAAATTCCAAGCAATTTTCTATTATAGAAAGTATTGTATACAATTTTCTTTTATCTTAAATTTTTTAAAGCTTCAATTCTATCCTCTATACTAGGGTGTGTTGACCATAAACTAGAAGATTTTTTCTTACCTTCTTTTGTATTTCTTTTAAAGGGATTTACAATATACATGTTGGCTGTTGCACTATTGGCAGTGGCTAATTGGTTATCATCTTCCTCCAATTTTTGAAGTGCAGAAATAAGTCCATCTGGATTACGAGTAAATTCTACTGCTGTTGCATCTGCTAGAAATTCTCTTTTCCTAGAAAGAGCAAGTTGCATAAGAGAACCAAAAATAGGAGATAGAATTAGGAAGATCAGCCCAATTACCATTAAGATTCCATTTCCTTTGTTATCACTATCTCTATCATGATCCAATCCGCCCCAAAACAAAATACGAGAAAATAGATCAGACAACATCACAATAAATCCTACCATAACAGAGACAACACAACTAAGACGAATATCATAATTTTTAATATGACTTAGCTCATGGGCGATAACTCCTTCTAGTTCGTAATAATCTAGTTTTTCGAGAAGTCCAGTTGTTACACAAATAACAGCATTTTCTGGATTTCTACCAGTCGCAAAAGCATTTGGCTGAGGGTCATCAGTAACATATAACCTAGGCTTAGTAGATAATCCAGAAGTAACCATCAAAGCGTCCAAAATATTCACAATTTTTAAATCTTCCTCTTTTGTAGCTGGTCTAGCTTTATTTAAAGATAAAACAATTTTATCACTATAATAATAAGAACCCCAAGCAGAAGCAATCGAAAAGATTAGTGCAAATACAATTGACATAGTTCCTAATCTTAAAGCATGACAAATGTAATAAACAATTAGAGTAATTACTACAATGAAAATGGCTATAATGACACCAGATTCCATTTTATTTTTCTTCACATTTTCAAACATTTTAAATCCTTTCTATGAGACAAATTAGACCTGTCCCTTTTGTCTCATTTCCTTTCAAAACAAAAGAGTTGGAACTTCGTAAAACCTCCAACCCTCCTATTTTTATTATTATGAATTTGAACCAAAGTCTACTTTTACATTTTTTCTAGCCTCATCACTTTCTGCTTTAAATAAGTCGCGAGCTTTAAAATTAAATATGTTAGCGATGATGTTAGAAGGAAATACTTGTAATTTTGTGTTATACATTGTTACGGAATCATTATAAAATTGCCTAGAAAAAGAAATTTTATTTTCTGTGTTTCTTAATTCTTCTGATAAATCTGCAAAGTTTTGGTTTGCTTTTAAGTCAGGATAATTTTCGGAAACTGCCATAATGGTTTTCAAAGCAGTTGATAATTGATTATCTATATCAGCTTTTTCAGAAACAGTTTGTGTATTGGCCCAAGAGGTTCTAAGTTCTGCTATTTTTGTGAATGTTTCTTTTTCGTGTGTCATATAACCTTTTACTGTTTCCACAAAATTTGGTATTAAATCAAATCTTCTTTGTAATTGTACATCGATTTGGCTCCAAGCATTGTCTACTTTTATTTTAGATTGTACTAAACTATTATACATTCCAATAATAGCAATGACAAGAATTACAACGATGGCTAATAAAATCCAACCTATCATATAAATGCCTCCTTATTTTTATTATATACGATTTTATCATATCATATTAAAAAAATTTATACAATAAAATTATGAAAATATTGTAAAGATTTTGTAAATTCCATGTTACTAGTCAGCCTTATTATTTGTTTTCTCACTAAAAAAATGTAGGAGTAGGCTGATCAGTAACAATTCCATTACAATTTTTTGCTTAAAAGTTTAACATATTTTTTATTAGTAATATTTTCAAATAATTCCACATATAATATAGTAAGTGCTTGTATCCGTAAGAACAAATTGGTCAAGCAACAAAAAATTTACTAAATTTGACAAGAAAAGAAACAAATGGTATAATACAATTGTTGCCGTAAAGGAGGTAATTATTTATATGAAAAAAGAAGAAAAAGCTTCTATTTCTATTATGAAAATCATCTGTATTAGCATCATATTAGTCCTAGTTTCAGGAATTGGTGTTATGGCAGTGAATACAAAATTAAATGATGTTAAAATTATACTTCAAAATGGTTATGAGATGACAGCTTTAACATCAAAAACAAAAGTGTCCGAAATATTAGAAGAAAATAATATTATTTTAGAAGAAAATCAAAAAACCATGCCAGATTTGGACAGTGAAATCATCGCAGGAGAAAGTATTAAAATTATTGATAAATCCTATCAAGAAGTTCAAATTGCTAAAATATCAGAAGAAGGTGTGCAAACATCATTAGATCAATTATTAGAAAACTATGCACCAATTACAGAAAAAATAATAGTAGAGCAAGTTAAGATCCCTTATGAAACCATAACAAAAAATACAACAGAATCTACAGAAGGAACCAATAACAAAGTGTTACAAGAGGGAGAGGATGGTTTAAAAGAAGTAACCTATAAGGCAAAATATCAAAATGAAATAGAGATTGAAAAAACTTTATTATCTGAAGTTATTGTGAAAGAACCTGTTAATAAAATCGTACAAGTTCAAAAAACTCCAACTTCAAGAGCTTCTACATTGCCAAGAACAGCAGGAAACGCACTACCTACAAATGCAACAACCACAACAGCAAATGCAGGAACTTATAAAATAACAGCTTATTGTCCTTGTGCAAAATGTTGTGGAAAAGCAACAGGAA
Source organism: uncultured Clostridium sp. (assembly GCA_947567695.1). Lineage (GTDB taxonomy): Bacteria > Bacillota > Clostridia > TANB77 > CAG-508 > CAG-269. The sequence goes on along the minus strand of CANONT010000064.1, from coordinate 1,763 downwards.
GAACAGCTTCAGGAACGAGAGCAACAGCTGGAAGAACCGTAGCAGCATCTGGTAAATTTGCTTTTGGAACTCAGTTAAATATTGGCGGACACGTTTATACAGTAGAAGATAGAGGTGGCGCAATTAATGGAAATAAAATTGATATTTATGTCAATTCACATTCAGAGGCTTTAAGATGGGGAGTTAGATATTTACCAGTTAGTGTGGTTCAATAATTAAATAAAATAAATAAAAACAGTTCTTAAATAAAAGAGCTGTTTTTATCAATATAATAAATTTATTCCTATTTTTTAGTAAAAAATTCTATTGACTATTTACCAAAAAGAGAGTACTATATAATAAGAAGTTATATCAAAGAAAGGAATTTATTATGAGAAGAAATAAGACAATAACAAAAATCGTAATTATAATAGTTACAATATTAGTTAGCATTATAATAATAGGTACAGCTTTATTCAAAGAAGAGAAATCTATATTTCAATTATCAGGAAAAAATAAAAATTTTGAAGCAGCAGATGTCCAATATAAAACCATATTATTAGACACCCAAGGAGGAGGAACAGAAAGTGTTAGATATGTTTATATAAAGGCTAATCAAGTATCAGATACAAAGTTATATGTATGTGATAATAATGGAAACTATGTAGGATATAATACAGGAGAGAAGATACCAAATGTAATACCAGCAAAAACAAATGGAGCAAGTGGAGAAAGTTATTTGTTTAAAGGATATTATACAGCACAAAATGGCGGAGGGGAACAAATAATAGATGAGGAAGGAAGAATCACAGGAAATGGAATTTATGATTGGTTACATTCATCATCAACAGCAATGGTCTATACTTATGCTTCATGGGAAAGTGTATCATATAAAACGATATTGTTAGATACTCAAGGAGGAAGAACAGAAAGTGTTAGATATCTTTATATAAAGCCTAATCAAGTATCAGATACAAAGTTATATGTACGTGATAGTGGAGGAAACTATATAGGATATAATACAGGAGATAAGATATCGAATATAATACCAACAAAAACAAATGAAACAAGTGGACAAAGTTATAAATTTAAAGGATATTATACAGCACAAAATGGTGGAGGGGAACAAATAATAGATGAGGAAGGAAGAATCACAGGAAATGGAATTTATGATTGGTTACATTCATCATCAACGTCAATGATCTATACCTATGCTTCATGGGAAAGTGTGTCATATAAAACGATATTGTTAGATACTCAAGGAGGAGGCACAGAAAGTGTTAGATATCTTTATATAAAGCCTAATCAAGTATCAGATACAAAATTATATGTACATAGTAGCTATGGATACTATGTGGGATATAATATAGGAGAGAGAATATCAAATGTAATACCAACAAAAACAAATGAAGCAAGTGGACAAAGTTATAAATTTAAAGGATATTATACAGCACAGAATGGTGGAGGAGAACAAATAATAGATGAGCAAGGAAGAATCACAGGAAATGGAATCTATGATTGGTTACATTCATCATCAACGGCGATGGTTTATACCTATGCTTTATGGGAAAAAGTTTCAGGAAGCGAAAGCGAGACAAAACCTGGAACAGGAACTGGAGATGAGACAGGAAGTGGAAGCGAAACAAAACCTGGAACAGGAACTGGAGATGGGACAGGAAGCGGAGGCGAGACAAAACCTGGAACAGGAACTGGAGATGAGACAGGAAGTGGAAGCGAAACAAAACCTGGAACAGGAACTGGAGATGGGACAGGAAGCGGAGGCG
>CANONT010000063.1 GCA_947567695.1 uncultured Clostridium sp. | reverse complement strand
TTTCATTCCTATGTGTGCCTTTGAGCGAAGCGAGAAAGGAATGAAATTTAATATGGGGAAATTATTCGTAATTGATGGAACGGATGGAAGCGGGAAACAGACACAATTTGAAAAATTGGAAGAAAGGCTAACACAAGATGGAATAGAATACAAAGTAGTAAGTTTTCCTAATTATGATAGTCCAAGTTCTTCTTTAGTTAAGATGTATTTATCAGGAGAATTTGGGAAAAACGCAAAAGAAATAAGTCCCTATATCGCATCTACTTTTTATGCAGCGGATCGATATGCTACCTTCCAAACAGGTTATAAAGAATACTACGAAAAGGGAGGAATTCTATTAGCAGATCGTTATACAACTGCTAATATGGTACATCAAGCTGGAAAGATTTCAGATAAAGAAGAGAGAAAGAAATTTTTGGATTGGTTATGGGATTTTGAATTTAATCTATATAAGTTACCTGTTCCAACCGAAGTATTTTTCTTGAACATGCCTGTGGAGAAATCCTTAGAACTTATCAAAGAGCGAAAAAATAAATTTACAAATGATGTACAAAAGGATATTCATGAAAGTGATGAAAATCATTTGATCGATGCTTATTATGCAGCATGTGATGTTGCAAAGGATTATGATTGGTATGAGGTTCATTGTGTAAAAGAGGATAAGATTAGAACGATCGAAGATATCCATGAAGAAATATTTACAGAGATTAAAAAACATATATAAAATCTCTATGTGAAAACAAAAGAAAAACAAAGAGAGAATGAGAAAGAATAAGAAACAGGATAAAATTGGCAATTAAGATTGACTATCAAACTGAATAAGACTAAAATAAACTTAAAATAAATTTGGAATATTTAGCCAAAAACAGTATAATATATATCGATGGTGCATTATTCTAGTCATACAAACTTTACGAGGGTGGGGCTAAAAATCCACTAAAGGGCACATCGTTGAAGTTTCTTGTTTGTGCGCGAAATGCCAGTTTTGTGTGTATTCAGGGAGTAAAGAGATTAGGGTATTATGTAATGGCATACATAAGATTCCCTCATTTCGCGGAGGCTTAAATGAAAACAATTTAAGTGAAACCTATGTTGCGTGCCAAGACACAAAATACATAGAGTAGCCTGTCTTGAGTGAAAGTATTGGGATTATCTTAACAAAAATAGAATTTATTTTGGCCAAATTAACTCTATTTTTAGATTATGAAATTGCTTTTGCAAAAAAGACTAGTAAAGCGATCATGTATGTTAAGGAAAACTTCTAGAATGTTTGCTATGAAAAATAGCTGAGGAAGTCTAGGGATTAAGGTACAGATTTAAGTGGCGATCTGGTGTCTACTAATATAATAGTAGATATTTTCCTTAAACGGAAACGGTTCTGGCAGTAATGCTAAGCGGAAAATAGAGAAATTCGACTAGACCTAAACTGTAAAATTTACTTAGACTTTTACCATCTAACAATCGAAAAGTAACAAAGTGGCGAGTTTGGGACATTTCTTAGTTCTTAAGGTACGAAGTACCTTTTAGAAATAAGTTATGCTATGTAGGAACAAACTCGCCATCTATATAAGGAGAGAAATATGCAGGAAAAACAAGAAAAGCAAAAAAACAAGAAAGAACACTCGGATATTAAATGGTTTATCCAAGTATTTATTATGACTTTTATATTGTCGCTGATCTTTTCATACATATCAGCCAATGGTGTATCACATTTGAATTTGTTATCTGCTGTGCTGATTTTAATATTAGTAATAGGAGTAGGTATATTTTTTGATATCATAGGAGTAGCGGTAACAGTTGCTAATGAACATGAATTTCATGCCAAAGCCACTAAAAAAGTAAAAGGGTCAAAAGATTCTATTAAACTAATCCGCAATGCACCTAAGGTAGCCAATATCTGTGCTGATGTCATTGGAGATATTTGCGGTGTATTAAGTGGTGCGATTAGTGCATTAATTTCTATGAAAATTACGGAACAGTTTGGTTTGAATTTTGACCTACAATTCTTATTAAGTGCATTAGTAGCATCGTTGACAGTAGGAGGAAAGGCTTTAGGAAAGAGCGTAGCCAATAATAAATCCACTCAAATTGTTCATGCAGTAGGAATTGTATTAAATAAATTTAAAAAATAAAGGTTTTTGTATGAATGTGAAAAGTGATTCAATATGGGAAGTGTACAAAATGACTTTAGAAAGTAAAGGTAAAAGGGTATGAAAAAAAAGAGGAAATTAAATAAAAAGAGAGTATTTCTTACTGTATTATTATTAGCTATCCTAATAGAGAGTGTGATACTACTTGTTAAAAGTAGTCGTAAAACAGTGGAAACAACAAGTCAAGCAGTAGAAGAGGAAACTCAAGTAGTGGAATCATCGAATCATGATACAAAAGAAGAGGAAGAAGTAATACAAACAAGTAAAAAAATAGATTTTTTAGAGAAAGTAAAAGAACCTGTTTATAAAAAAAGTGAAAAAAATATTAAAATACCAATTTTAATTTATCATAATTTTAGAACACCAATACCATATGAAGCTGATACCTATAAATTATTTAGCTCACAAGAAAAGTTTGATGAAAATGTAAAAACATTATTAGATGCAGGTTATACTTTTATTACGTTGCAAGATTTATATCAATATCAAAAAGGTCAGATTGGGTTGCCGGAAAAAGTAATCATCATTACAATGGATGATGGACAAATAGGATGTTATACAGATGCATTTCCTGTATTAAAGAAATATCAAGTACCAGCTACTATATTTATTGTTAATAAGCTAGTAGGAACAGAAGATTATTTTAGCTGGGAACAGGCAAAAGAGATGTATGATACAGGATTCGTAAAAATCCATTGTCATGGCTATTATCATTCTGAATATAGTAGTGTAGGTAAAGAAAAATTGGTTTCTGATTATAACAAGTCACATCAAGAAATAGAAGAACATATGGGAGAGAAAGTTCAAAAAATAATGGCATATCCTGCTGGTAAGTCATCTGAAAATACGATTAAATGGTTGAAAGAAATAGGGTTTGAAATACAAGTTCAGACGAAATATGGTACCGTTAATAAAAGTCGAAATCTTGACTTGACAGATTTAGGAAGAATTAGAGGGGAAAGAGCAACAGGAAAAGAGATTTTAAATGCCATAAAAGCATCTAGTAGTAACTAAATGATTAGAAGCTATCATAATGGAAAAAACAATTAGTGATAGCTAAATCATGATAAGTTAGAATAAAAAGAGCAAGGTGGTGTTGAGTTGAAAGTATTGATTACAGGAGCTTCTTCTGGAATTGGGAGAGATATGGCGAGAGTGTTTGCTAGTAAAGGATATGACTTAGTATTGGTAGCGAGAAATGAGGAAGCTTTAAAACAATTAGCAGATGAACTCAGAGAAAAAGAGAAAATCGAAGTAAAAACTATTGCTATGGATTTATCCAATATTGAAAATTGTAAAGAACTCCACAAAAAAGTAGAAAATGTGGATATCTTAATTAATAACGCAGGATTTGGAGACTGTGGTAATTTTACCAAAACGTCGCTGGATAAGGAAATCCGTATGATTGATACCAATATAGTGGCTTACCATATTTTAATGAAATTATATTTAATCGATATGAAGGCAAAAGGAACTGGAACAATCTTAAATGTAGCTTCTATCGCTGGTTTTATGCCAGGACCATTCATGTCAACCTATTATGCTACAAAAGCATACATTGTAAGAATATCAGAAAGTATCAGAGAAGAGTTGAAAAAAGAAAAGTCAGGCGTACAAATCAGTATCTTATGCCCAGGTCCAGTCAGTACTAACTTTGATCAAGTAGCCAATGTGAAATTTAAAATGAGACAAGCCAATAGCATGGAAGTAGCTCAATATGCTATCCGAAAATTAGAACAAGGAAAATTTTATATCGTTCCAGGAATAGACGTAAAATTAGCAAAAATAGGGGCTAAACTAACACCAACACCACTAATTAGCAAAATAACTTATAGGATACAAAGAAGAAAAATAGAAGGATCTTGAATAACATATGAATAGTAGCCAAGAATGAAAGAAAAGATTTAAAAATAATCAATCGTTAGAATTGTTAAAATTTAATCAGAAAGGAAACCTATAATAATGAAATTAATTTCGTGGAATGTAAACGGTATACGTGCCTGTATCAATAAAGGATTTATAGACTTTTTCAAGGAAATCAAGGCAGACATATTTTGTATACAAGAAACAAAATGCCAGCCAGATCAAATAGAATTAGAATTTGAAGGATATCAAAGTTTTTGGAATAGTGCAGAAAGAAAAGGTTACTCAGGAACTGCCATTTTTACTAAAAAAAAGCCAATCACTGTAACCTATGGAATTGGTATCGAAGAGCATGACCAAGAAGGAAGAATTATCACATTAGAATTTAAGGATTTATATCTAGTCAATAACTATACACCAAACTCAAAAAGAGGATTAGAAAGACTAGACTATCGACAAATATGGGAAGACGAAATTAGAAAATACCTATTAAAATTAAATCAAACAAAACCAGTTATCATGTGTGGAGACTTAAATGTAGCACATAAAGAAATTGACTTAAAAAATCCTAAAACCAATCGAGGAAATGCAGGATTTACAGACGAAGAAAGAGAAAAAATGAAACAATTATTAGAAGCTGGATTTACCGATAGTTTTCGTTATTTATATCCAGACAAAGAAGGAGCCTACAGTTGGTGGTCTTATATGGGACGAGCCAGAGAAAAAAATGTAGGATGGAGAATTGATTACTTTATCGTATCAAATGACATACAAGAAAAAATAAAAGGGGCGACAATTTATTCAGAGATAATGGGAAGTGACCATTGCCCAGTCGGACTTGAAATGTGATGGCGAGTTTGGGACAGGCACAAACTCGCCACTAGGCACAAACTCGCAAAGAAAGAAGAAAGACCAACTATAAAAAGTCAAGCATTTTTTGAAAAAAATTAAAAAATTT
>CANONT010000062.1 GCA_947567695.1 uncultured Clostridium sp. | reverse complement strand
CAAGAAAAAGGCAAGGGGTGCCAGCTAATCGTTAAGGAATGCCTTCGTTTCCCACTTGTGTAAAAAATAGTTCTAAAATACTCCTCATCGAATACACATTAGGTATAAAGATAAGGAGAAATTTTATGAAGAGAAACAAACGAGTAAAGATATTGGAAATTATCAAAGAGCATATTTTTAATAATAAAAAAGAATATATGATTGTATCACTATTGTTTATCATAGGGATATTTCTTGGCGTTCTTTTTGTGAATCATGTACAAGAGGCTCAAAAATTAGAAATTACGACATATTTAAGTACATTTATGGATAAAATGAAAAATACCGAAAATTTAAATCATATGGAATTATTGAAAAATAGTATGGGACAAAATATTATGTTAGCCATTATTTTATGGTTTTTTGGCACGACTGTGATAGGGCTACCAGTGGTTTTTGGACTCGTGCTTTATAGAGGGTTTTGTTTGGGATATACGATTGCTGTATGTATTACTATTATGGGATTACCACAGGGAATTTTATTGGTATTAATTTTACTTTTGTTACAAAATATTTTATTCATACCAGCTATTTTGGCATTGGCAGTGAGTGGATTTAAATTATATAAATCGATTATAAAGGATAGGAACAAAGAAAATGTAAAAATAGAAGTGGTAAGACATACTATTTTTTCCTTGATCATGTTACTTGTTTTAGTGTTGTCATCCGTGATAGAGATATTTTTATCGACGAATATTTTAAAGGGAGTAATAAAATATTTTTAAAAAATATTGAAAAACCTATTTACAATTCTGAAATTCTTTGATATAACATATATAGTTTATGTTAATACATTATTTTAAATTATAATTAGAGGTAGGGGAATTTAATGGAAAGACAGTTAAAGCATTTTTTCGATTTTTTGGAAAATGATAAAAAATTATCAGAAAACACATTACAATCTTACAAAAGAGATTTGAAACAATTTAGAAAATATTTAGAAGCATGTGAGCTTCATTACAACAGAGTAAAAGAAGAAGATATTAAGGATTATATTAGAGAGTTACAAGAGGAAGGAAAAAAGCCTTCTAGTATTTCAAGATGTATTGCTTCAATACGTTCATTTTATCAATTCGTATTAAAAAATAAAAAAATAAAAGTAGACCCAACACAAAATATTCAATCACCAAAGATTGAAAAAAGAGTTCCAAGTATTTTGACATCAAAAGAAGTGGAATTGTTATTGGATCAACCAAAAGATATTGATTTAAAAGGAATTCGTGATAAAGCAATGCTTGAATTTGCTTATGCAACAGGAATGAGAGTAACAGAAATTGTTTCTTTAAATATGGAAGATGTTAATTTAGAAGAAGGATATGTAACTTGCAAAAATGGAAACAAGGAACGTAATATACCATTAGGAAATATGTCATTAAAAGCTTTGAAAGAATATGTGGAAGAAGCAAGAGATATTTTAGTAAAAACAGCGGAGGAAGAAGCTTTATTTGTTAATATTAATGGTAGTAGATTAACAAGACAAGGATTCTGGAAAATTATTAAATTTTACAAAGAACAAGCTCATATTACCAAGGATATTACACCACATGTTTTAAGACATTCTTTTGCGACTCACCTTTTGCAAAATGGTGCAGATTTGAAAGCTATTCAAAGTATGTTGGGACATTCTGATATATCTTCTACACAAGTGTATATGCAATTTCAAGATGAAGGCTTGAAGAATGTTTATAGAAAAGCTCATCCAAGAGCATAAAATAATTTAGAGAATAAGAGAAGAATTATTATTTGTGAGAAATAATAGTTCTTTTTAGTTTTGGGCAAAAACAATTTACATAAATTGACTTTTCGGCAGAAATTTGGTACAATACAAGTGAGGGATTTGAATATTTGTTACATGAAATTAAGTGACAATAAAATTCTAATACTAAGGGAAAGGTTTTTAGAAAAATGATTAGTAAGTAGCAAGAAAAAAGGAGGAAAATGCATGAAAAAAGCAGAGAAATTGGCTAATCTTGCAAAAAGTCAGAAAACGACATTGTTTAATCGGATTTTCTACTTCTTTCTGATTAGAAAATTAACAAGGTCAGCAAAAAAACATTATGGAGGTTATATCATTTATGATACTAGCTGTCTTAATCCATACATAAGAGAAAGACTAGAAAAGGATGAATTTAAGGTAAGAGACAAAAAGGATAAAAAAGGAATGGAGTGTACAAGCATAGAATGGATTTGCAAGAAAAATATCGAAGAACATTTCGAAACTGACGGCGAAGACACTACAGTTGACTAGCTATCTTATGAATCATTGTCTAAAAATCATACATCCAAAAAGAGGGAAGTAACAGGTTGTTATTTCCTTTTTTTATCGTGGAGAAACTCTTTCTTTTTTAGCCAAAATGTATTAAAATAGAAAAGGAAGCATGAGAAAAACAGAAAAGGAAGTGAAGAAATGGTATTTGAAACAGAATTGGAAAGAGAAATAGAGATAGAGAAGCAAAAACAAGAAAAGAAAGAAGAAAAAAGAAAACAAAAAAAGAAATATAGAGGGGTAAAAGTCGCTTGTTTTATTATGGTGGTAATTTGTTTATCTGTGGTGTTTGTTGTTTTTGGTTATCCCTATTACAAAGAATGGAAATTGAATCAAGAAATCATAAAAAATGAAAATCAGAAAATAGAAATAACACAAGTAGAAAAAATGAAACTATGGGATTCAACGATTGAAAATATAAGAGAAAATAATAAGTATTTAGAAATCAGTTATGATAATTATAAAGTAAAAATAAATTCTGAAAAATTGGAGACTAATAATGAGTTTGCCATACAAGTAAATCAGCAAAAAAGTAATTACCGAGAATGGGAAAATCAAGACATTATAGAAATGGATGTATCAAAGGTGCAACCATTCGATATTTTGGAACAAATAGAATTAAATGCCAACGATTTGTTAGAAGGATTAAATAAAGTAGATTTATATGGAATAAAAGCAGAAGATAAAAAGATGGAATACATAGAGACAAAAGAGATATACGAAGATACTTTGACATTGGTTTTAAGGCAAGAGTATGATAAATATGTTTTAGTTTATGTACCAATTCAAGAAATAAAAGTAGATAATGAGGAAATAGAGATTTTTAAGGGTGAGTTATACCAAATGCAATTAAAGATAGAACCAAGTAATGCGACTACTAAAATGATACATATTCAAGATTTAGAAGAGGAAAGTATTATTCAAGTTAAGGAAAATGGAGTTATTCAAGGAGTAGAGCTAGGAACAACAGAGTTTGAAATAGAAGCAGAACAAGGAAAGGTTAAAAAGAAAGTTAAAGTAACAGTAAAAGAGAAAGCAGAACAAAATCCTACGGAACCAGAAAAAGATAATTTAGACGTAAAAGAAAATGGGACAACTTCTGATACAGTACAAATACAAAATGATGAGAAACAAGTAAATGCCTCTATTTTAAATAATTATGTGAAAGGGATATTAATAGCCAATAAGAAATATGCCTTACCAAGCAATTACGATCCAGGTATGAATTCAGAAGCTTTACAGGCTTTTGAAAATATGAAAGCAGAAGCAAAACAACAAGGGATTTCTTTAAAAATTGTATCAGGCTATCGCTCTTATCAAACGCAAGAATCTATTTATCAAAGAAATGTAAAATTATATGGAGAAGAAGTGGCTAATACTTTTTCTGCTAAGCCACGGACAATCGGAACATCAAACAGGACTTGCTTTTGATATTAATAGTACGAGATGGGATTTTAAAGATACGGCAGAAGGTAAATGGTTAGCTGAAAATTGTTATGATTTTGGTTTTATTATAAGATATCCACAAAATAAGGAAGATAAGACAGGATATGTGTATGAACCATGGCATGTACGTTATGTGGGAAATATAGTAGCAAGTGATATTAAGAACACAGGACTTTGCTTAGAAGAATATGTGGGAATTTAGCTAGACAATAGGAAAGAAAAAAGGTATAATAAATATGTTAAATTTGGTTACTTATGATACATTGCAAAAATAAATAATTATATTTGAAGTGGCAATCGTATCGAAAAGGAATGAAATAAAATGAAAAAGAAAGTATTGTTTATTGCAAGTACAGGTGGACACTTAAATGAATTAATGCAATTATCGCCATTGTTTGAGAAATATGATTATCATATTATAACAGAGAAAGATAAAGCAAATGCAAATTTGAAAGAGAAATATGGAGATAAGCTATATTTTTTACCTTATGGGACAAGAGCAAAGTTGTTTACTTATATTTTTAAGTATTTTTATCTATGCTTAAAAACGGTTTATCTGTATTTTAAAATACGTCCAAAAGTAATTGTCACGACAGGAACACATACAGCAGGTCCAATGTGCTATTTGGGTAAAATTTTGGGTAGCAAGATTATTTATATCGAGACTTTTGCTAATACGAATCGTAAAACGGCAACTGGCAGACTAATATACCCAATAGCAGATTTGTTTATTGTGCAATGGGAAGAAATGCTTACGATATATCCAAAAGCAGTATATGGAGGTTCAATTTATTAATGGTTTTAGTATTATTAGGAACACAAAATAATAGTTTTCACCGCTTATTAGAAGAAATCGATCGATTGATACAAAGAGGAATGATTCAAGAAGAGGTAATAGTACAAGCTGGTTATACGCAGTATACTTCTAAAAATATGAAGATTTTAGGTCTGATCGCTAAAGAAGAGTTAGAAAAGTTACAAAATAAGGCAGATTTGATTATTACACATGGTGGTGTAGGTTCTATTTTGTTATCGATTACAAAAAATAAAAAAGTAATTGCAGTTCCAAGACTTCATCAGTATGGTGAACATGTGAATGATCATCAAAAACAAATTGTGAAATTGTTTAATGAAAAAGGCTATATTATTGGTATAGATGGCGTAGAAGGTTTGGAACAGGCGATAAAGGAAATGAGAGGTTTTAAACCGAAAGAGTATCAACAAAATCATGCTAAGATGTTGAAGCTGATAGAGGATTTTATTGATAATTGTTAATGAGATATAAGTATAAAAATAGGAGGAAAGAAAATGTCCGTAGAATTAAAATATAAGCACCAACAAAAAACATATGAATTAATGAAAAATAGACTAGAAACAAATGGAAGAGTAGCATTTTCATTTCCAACAGGAGCTGGAAAAAGTTTTCCGCCATTGAAATATATAGAAGACAACCAAGAAGAAAATATATTAATAGTAGTTTCAT
>CANONT010000061.1 GCA_947567695.1 uncultured Clostridium sp. | reverse complement strand
CCCTCAAGGATTCGAACCTTGGACCCACCGGTTATGAGCCGGTTGCTCTGACCAACTGAGCTAAGGGAGCAACTCCTTGTATTTAGCACAAGTTAAAGTATAAACTATTTTCATATAAAAGTCAATAGTTTTTTTGAAATTTAAATAACAGAATATCTTGAAAAGAAAAAGGGAGTATGATATTATGTAAAAAACACAAAAGTAGTTAAAATTAGGAGTAACGATGAAAGAATATTTTTATAAAAAAGAATACAAATATATGTACTTAGCCAAAGTATCTTACGGTCTTGGAAATGCCTTAATTGAAACATTTGGGACAGTAATGTTATACAAAAATGGAATTCCAATATGGTTTATATTATTAATTTATGGGTTAAGATTTGGAATAACAGGAATTTGTACACCATTATTTGTAACAATATCTTCCAAAATAGGAATAGCAAAATGTGTCTTACTTTCCAATATTTTTAGCATCATAAGTGCTTATATGATGCTAGACGGAAGTAATATTTACAGAAATATTGTTATATTTATCCTAGCCATGGGACTTATGGGAATATCGAATCCAACAGGAGATGCTTTATCAAGTAAATATGTAGAAACAGAGCATAGGGGAAGATATAATAGTTTTTTAGGAATCAGCAAAATACTGGGAACAGCAATAGCAAGTGGTCTAGTTGCTTGGGGAGTAATAACAGACAATCAAATTGTTTTATTTTCTATGATTGCCATTTTCTTTCTATTGGAATTTATTTTTATTCAAATGATAGATTACAAAGTAGAAAACAATACAAGTGCTTTTAAAGCATCGATGAAATATATTCTAAAAAGTAAAAGTAGGTATAAAATGATATATGCGTTAAGAACGAACCATATTATAGAGAGGCAGTTTGTACCACTTTATTTATATTTGGTATTGAAAGATTTCCAATTATTTTCTTCTATTATGATTGTTTCTCTATTTTTACAAGTATTGACAGTAGCGTTGATTGGAAAGTACTCTGACAAAAATATAGCAAGGGCAAATCATTTGGTTACTATCATAAAAACCATGATAACAGCAGTGTTTCTAGTTACTAAAAATAAAGTGATCGTATCGTTTAATAAGACATTAAATGATAATTTTGAAAAGGTATATGAAACATCCATTCAAACATCGATTCAAAATATCATAAAAGAGTCAAAAGAAAACAATGAACTTCTATCAGCTGTTGGTCAAATGAGTTTATGTTTTACAGAAGTCATTGTGTTTGCTATTTTAGCTATGGTTGCAACATTTATCGGAGAGGGTGTGTTTTATATGATATTTGTATTGTCCATTATTTCTACCGTTGGTATTAATTTTAGTATAAAAAGGTGTAGGGATAGATTTTACAATTTTCACAGGTAAATAGTGATTGGTCAATACCATTGAAATACCAATAAATGGCTCTCATGATACCACTATGCGTTACTAATAGAATATTTTGAGAAGTGTGTTTCGCCCTTTCAATAGGAGAACAATAAATGAAGTCAAGCTCCAATTTATTCAATTCTTTTCTCATATGGATGGCTTGTTGTTTTCCAGTATGATTTAAGGGTTCCTCTTCTGTGGCAATTACTTTGTTTTTTCCCATATTAGTTTCACCATGCCTGATTGTATATAAATTCATTTTTTAATTTCTCCTATTTTATAATGTCACAATTTTTTTGGTAAAGTCCAAATTATTCCAAGAATCATCTTCATATCCGATAGTATAAACATTGGTAGCCCAAATATCTTTATCTAACATGAACATTAAATTTTTGTTGGAATTTTTATCGGTAAAGCGTTTGACAGAAGTTATAATTTCAAGTTTTGGATTAGCTTTGGCAATTTCACCAATCAAGAATTTTCCTCTTTTATTCAAACCTAAAACTCTTACATAAGGCTGTGTTTTTTTGCAAAGTTCCATATCTTTTTTGGTAATGCCTAATAAGGCATAAAGTAGAATTCTTTGAAGGCGAGTTGTTGTATATCTTTTGGACTTAATGATATTTAGAAATTCAGGTACACTGTTACAAGAATTAACCGCATTTTTGATGGCGAATTCTAACCCTTCAGCAACATCTGGTAATTCTGCAATTTCTGCTGTTTCCATCTTTCTTAAAATATAAATAATCTCTTTTTCAAAGACAGAAATGTCAGGAACAATATGCCCAGTTTTGATATTTTGTACTAAAGTAGCATAACTAGGAGCTGGCATAAGATTTTGTAAAGGTTTGAAACCATTATTTTTGATAATATTTCGGATTGCTGTACTGCTTGCGATATTGCCAGTATAAGTTAAGTCATTATAACCAGCTTCATATCTTGGAATACTAACTGGCTGTAAGTTACTTTTGAATTTTTTTAAAGCTTTTAAATATTCAATTCCTAAAATATTGTTAGGAGAGGAAAGAACATTAGCATAGGTTCTAATGTCACTTAGGTACATCATTAATGCACTTTCACGAGCTTTGGGAAAAGAAACTCCCTTTTTTAATTCGTGTGATAATAAGGTTTTATATCTTCTTGGTTCACGATATAAAACATCGGCACATTTGCTTAAAACTTCCAGATTAGCGGTTTCTGCTCCAAAAGAAATGTAGTCTACAACTTTTAAAGAGTCGAGAATTTTGATACAGCCTTCTGCGAAATTTTCAGCACTTGAAATGGCGTATAAAACAGGCAATTCAATGACTAAGTCAACGCCACATTGAATGGCGGCTTCGGCTTTTGACCATTTATCGATTAAAGAAGTGCTTCCACGTTGTGTAAAGTTCCCACTCATAATGGCAACTGTGTAACTAGAACCAGTATCTTGTTTCGATTTTTCTAAATGGTACAAATGCCCATTATGAAAAGGATTGTATTCGGCAACAATACCTAAAACTTTACTCATAAAAACCCCTTCTTGATTTCATTTTTTCATTTATGCTATAATAGTATCATAAAAAAGAGAAAAAAACAAATAGAAAGGACAAATTTATGGAAAAAGTTATCATTTATACAGATGGTGCCTGTTCTGGCAATCCAGGACCAGGTGGATGGGGGACAATTTTAATGTACCAAGAGAAGAAAAAAGAAATTTCTGGCGGAGAAAAAGATACCACCAATAATGTAATGGAGTTGACAGCTGTGATAGAAGGCTTGAAAGCTCTAAAATTCCCTTGTGAAGTTGACTTATATAGTGATAGTGCTTATGTGGTGAATGCTTTTGATAAAGGATGGATTTATAATTGGGTGAAAAATAATTGGAAAACAGCAGGAAAGGATCCCGTTAAAAATCAAGAACTTTGGCAGGAATTGTATGCTTTGACGAAAACTCACAAAGTGAACTTTCATAAAGTAAAAGGGCATAGTGATAATGAATTTAATAACCGCTGTGATGAGTTAGCAAGGATGGCGACTTTGGGACAGGCACAAACTCGCCAGGCACAAACTCGCCATGGCAAAAATAAGTAATTATTACATTTCTGTAACATTTAGGAAAAATATTGAAAAATTCCAGTACTTCTAGTATAATAAAATATGAGGGGGCGTCACATGAATACCTTTGCAGATTATATATTAGAAGAAGAAGAATTAGATTCAAAAATGGAAATAACTTATTATTTGTCAAAAAAAACAAAAGTATTTTTTGATAAATCAGTTGTATTTAAAACAGAACTTATGAGGTTATTTTTAAATTATTCCAAAATTGAAGTAGATAAAAATTTTATATTGACAGCTTGTTTATTATGTAATTGTAAAAAAGTTGAAAATGTACAGGATATTAACGAAATTCATAATTATGCGAAACAAGGGGCTAAGTACCTAAGTGAAATAGGATTTGGAAAAAGATTTTGTAAGATATGTGAAGAAGTGAATCGATATAGTAATAGTAATCCAAGAGAAAGAGAAAGTGACATTTTGGAATTGATCGATCAATTTGGAGGAATGTTATTAGATCGACCAGAGAGAATTGGTTTCAAACCAGATGAAGCTCTTGTTTTACTAGAACATCGAAATTTAAAAACGGAATATAACCGTTACATGAATACTTTTATTGAATTTGTTAATTTTTTAGAGAAAGTACAAATGAAAGATTTAACACATCATATGACAGCTTTAAGAAAGCTTGTGAAATTACATAATGAGACAAAGGAATTAACGAAATTTATTCAAAAAGTAGTTTATGAATTTGAACCTAAAATAGACCAATTAATTGCGGAACAAAACAAAGAAATAGCAGCCGAAATGTTCCATAAAGTAGAAAAATCGAATAGACCATTATTTAGTGAAGAAACGACGAGGAAGATCATGGCACATATACATGATGATCCTAAAATAAAAGTGAATGATGTTGAATAAATACGTTACTTAGCCTGATTGTTTTATTAAAAAGATAGTAGGCTGGATCGTAAAAAATAGATGATCAAAAGTTGCCAAAAAGCTCCGTCCCTTTTGGCAATATTTATTTTAGAGAGGAAAGAGGAAAATGTACGAAATATTTGCAGATTTACATGTACACATAGGAAGAAGTGAAAATGGGAAACCAATCAAAATAACGGCGGCAAGAAGTTTGAATTTTGCTAATATTGCCAAAGAGTGTGCAGATAGAAAGGGAATCAATGTAGTTGGGATTATAGATTGTGCTTCGCCTTATGTTATAGAAGATATTGAAAGTTTTTTAAAAACGGGAGAAGCTTATGAATTAGAAGATGGAGGCATTATTTACAAAGATAAAGTTTGTATCTTATTGGGAAGTGAAGTTGAAACCTCAGAAAAGGGAAGAAATGGAAAGTGCGGAAGTGCCCATAATATTTGCTTTTTCCCACATTTAAAAGACATCAAAAATTTTTCTGATGAATTAAGTCATCATCTAAAAAACATCACATTAAGTACACAAAGAACAGATTTATCAGGGTATGATTTAATTGATATGGTGGAAAAATATAATGGGATCTTAATTCCAGCTCATGTTTTTACACCACATAAAAGCTATTATGGAAATTGTACGGATCGATTAGAAAATATCTTTCGAGAAAAATTTGATAAAATATTTGCTATTGAATTGGGATTGAGTTCGGATACTTATTTAGCTGATACTATTTCAGAGTTAGAAACAAGAACATTTGTAACGAATTCAGATGCTCATTCATTGCCTAAAATTGCAAGAGAGTATAATAAAATGCAAGTAGAAGATATTTCTTTTAAAGAAATTGTTATGGCGTTGAAAAATGAGGGGGGAAGAAAAGTTCTTGCTAACTATGGACTAGACCCTAAACTTGGAAAATATCACAGAACCTATTGTGAGGATTGCGAAGACTCCCTTGAAACAAAGGAGCCAGTTGAAACCTGTCCAAAATGTGGTGGAAAAAATGTGACTTTCGGCGTTTTTGATCGAATTGAATTAATTAAAGATAAAAAAGAAACCAAAAGCCCTTCTTATCGTCCACCTTATATTTATCAAGTACCTCTTGGCTTTATTCCAGGGGTTGGTGGAAAAACGATAGAGAAATTGTTAGATACTTTTGAAACAGAGATGAATATTTTACATAAGTTGTCTAAGGATGATATAGAAGCAATTGTGGGAGAAAAAGTAGCCAATTATATTGTAAATGCGAGAGAAGGAAAAATGCAGATTCATGCTGGTGGTGGTGGAAACTACGGAAAAGTAAAAGCATGATTTTGTGACAAGGTGGGAAACGAAGGCATTCCTTAACGATTAGCTGGCACCCCTTGCCTTTTTCTTG
>CANONT010000060.1 GCA_947567695.1 uncultured Clostridium sp. | reverse complement strand
GGTTAAGACAAGAGGAAGCATTTGAGGAAATAGCAAGAGCAACAGAAAAAGGAGACGGATTGAGAAAGGGACAAGGAAATAGTAAATATTATGATTTATTAAAGCTGACACCAGAAGAATCAGAATTGTTAGATATTTTAAGAGAAATAAGAGAAGAAACAAGATATAATTATTATAATACTTATAATGAAATAATAAGATGGTTGGAAGAGCATAAAGGAAAAATGCCCAGAGGGAATATTAAAAAGAATGGAAAAATATTAAGAGTCGAAGAGATGACAGAAGAAGAACGTGAAGAAAGAAATTTATATGCTAGATGGCAAGGAGGTCAAGAAAAGAAAATTTTAGATGAATATGAAGGGAGAACAATAGAAGAGGTACCAAAGGAATATCGAGAAAAAATAAGAATATTGAGAAGCTATGGATTAGGATTAAAATCAAAACCAACCTATGAAGAAATAATAGAATGGTTGGAAGAACATGAAGGAAAAATGCCTAGAGGGGAAATTATAAAAAATGGAAAAAAATTAAGAGCTGAAGAGAAGACAGAAGAAGAACGAGAAGAAGTGAATTTAAGGGGAAGATGGAAAACAAGTATAGAAAAGAAAATTTTAGATGAATATGAAGGGAGAACAATAGAAGAGGTACCAAAGGAATATCAAGAAAAAATAAGAGTATTGAGAAGCTATGGATTAGGATTAAAATTAAAATCAACCTATGAAGAGATAATAGAATGGTTGGAGAAGCATGAAGGAAAAATGCCTAGAGGGAATATTACCAGAGACAGAAAAATGTTAGCTAGAGGTGAAATGACAAAAGAAGAACATGAAGAAGTGCATTTAATGGAAAGATGGAATAGAAGTTCAGAAAAGAAGATTTTAGATAAGTATGTAGGGGAATCAATAGAGGAAGTACCAGAGGAATATCGAGAAAAAATAAAAGTATTGAGAAGTTATGGATTAGGATTAAAACAAAAATCAACCTATGAAGAAATAATAGAATGGTTAGAAGAACATGAAGGAAAAATGCCTAGAAGCACCATTAAAAAAAATGGGCAATATTTAAGAATAGGAGAGATGACAGAAGAAAAACAAGAAGAAAGAAATTTATATGTTAGATGGAGAACAAGTATAGAAAAGAAAATTTTAGATAAGTATGTAGAAAGACCAATAGAGGAAATACCAAAGGAATATCAAGAAAAAATAAAAGTATTAAGAAGTTATGGATTAGGATTAAAATCAAAACCAATCTATGAAGAAATAATAGAATGGTTGGAAGAGCATGAAGGAAAAATGCCTAGAGGGAAAATTAAAAAAAATGGAAGACAATTAAGAGCCGAAGAGATGACAGAAGAAGAACACGAAGAAGTGCATTTAATGGGAAGATGGAGTAGAAGTAAAGAAAAGAAAATTTTAGATGAATATAAAGGAAGAACAATAGAAGAGGTACCAAAAGAGTATAGAGAGAAAGTTAAAACACTGAGAGAATTACAAATAAAAAAAGAGGATAGAATAAGGAAAAGAATGAAAAAAGAAGTTGGTAATCATGTAGAAGATAATAAAGCTACAAGAGAGGAGCTTGAAAAAGAGCAAGCAATTGACCTAATAGAAGACGTAATAATAGAACGGAGGAAAAAATGGATAGTAGAGCCTATACAGAAGTTAACTATATTATAAACGAAATGTCTAGCGAAATGAAAAGTAAAATTCCATATCAAATATTGAAAAAGATAGAGGATAGGAAGGATAAAAATTACGAGTTTTATATAGAAGATGAAGATTTTGAAAATGTAGAATTATTAGAAGATACAGAGAAAATGTTGTCAGTTCTGTACACAGATTATTTAGCAAGTGATGAAGAAAAAATAGTCATAAAAAACAAGGAAGAAATATTAGAAAGAAAGAAAAAGGAAAAATTATCTAATATTGAGATAAGAGAGATTTTTCCTAAGGCAAAAAAGAAAAATGAAAACATTGAAAGAGAAGAGACAGAAAGTTGGAGTTTAGTAAGTCTAAAACCAGAAAAGTGGTATATTAGAGTTATCAACTTTTTCAAAAGAGTTTTTAAAGAATGACACGGATAAGACAAAGGAGACCTGTCCCCTTTGTCTCAACGAAAGGAGAAGAAAGTCACGTGGAAGAAGAAAGAATTGTGAGTCCAGAAATGGAAGGACAAGCAGAAGAAAGATTAGAAAATTCATTAAGACCGCAAACATTAGATGAATACATTGGACAAAACAAAGTTAAAGAGAACATGAAAATATATATAGAAGCTGCCCAAAAAAGAGGGGAGCCATTAGACCATGTTTTATTATATGGACCTCCTGGATTAGGAAAAACAACTTTGTCTAATATCATATCCAATGAAATGAAATCTAATATCAAAATAACTTCTGGGCCAGCCATTGAAAAACCTGGGGATTTAGCATCATTGTTAACCAACCTTTCAGAATTTGATGTACTTTTTATTGATGAAATACATAGATTGAGTAAAAGTGTAGAAGAAATATTATATTCTGCATTAGAAGATTATACCTTAGACATCATGATAGGAAAAGGACCTAGTAGTAGGTCGATTCGATTAGATTTACCAAAATTTACGCTAATAGGAGCAACGACAAAAGCAGGAGCTTTATCAACACCATTACGTGATCGTTTTGGCATTGTTCATCGATTGGAATTGTATTCGGTAGAAGATTTAATAACGATTGTCAAAAGGTCAAGTAAGATTTTAGAAGTAGAAATCGAAGCAGATGCTGCTAAGGAAATAGCAAGAAGGTCAAGAGGGACACCAAGAATAGCAAATCGATTATTAAAAAGAGTGAGAGATTATGCGATTGTATTAGGAGATGGAGATATTACCTTAAAAATTACAAAACATGCTCTAAATCAATTAGAAATTGACGAGCTTGGCTTAGATGAAATAGATAGAAAAATATTAGAAACTATGATTGTCCAATATGGTGGTAGAGCTGTTGGAATAGAAGCTTTGGCTGTAAGTGTAGGGGAAGAAATCGATACCATAGAAGATGTTTATGAACCATATTTGATTCAAATTGGATTTATTGCAAGGACGTTAAGAGGGAGAAAGGCATTACCACCAGCTTACCAGCATTTGGGATATGAATATGTAGAGGAATAGTCCCCACTGATTCTGAGATTGAATGGGGACATGTAAATGGCAAGTTAAGAAAGAAGTGAAAAGATGAAATTATTATTACATACCTGTTGTGCACCTTGTAGTGTATATTGCATTGATACTTTAAGAGAAGAAGGAATGGAACCAACCGTATACTGGTTTAATCCTAATATACATCCCTATATGGAATATAAAGCAAGAAGAGATTGCTTAAAAGAATATACCAATAGTATAGGTGTACAGGCTATTTTTGAAGAAAATTATGGATTAAGGGATTTTTGTAAAAGTGTAGTGAATGATTTAGAAAATCGATGTCAAAATTATTGCTATCCTGTTCGATTAGAACAGACTGCTAAGTATGCCAAAGAAAATGGGTATGATAGTTTTTCTACGACGTTATTGGTTAGTCCTTATCAAAATCATGAGTTGTTAATGAAAGTGGCAGAAGAAATGGCAAAGAAATATGAGGTAAAGTTTTTGTACCGAGATTTTAGGGTCGGTTTTCGACAAGGACAAGCCAAAGCAAGAGAGTTAGGTTTGTATATGCAAAAATATTGTGGTTGCGTTTTTTCAGAGGAGGAACGTTATCAAAAACAGATAAAAAAATAATTCTGAAATATCTGAAAGAAAGGAAAACAATGTTAGAAAATAAATTAGGAATCAATAAAATAATTTTAGATTTGTATCCGTCATGTATTTAGAAGAAGCCTTGAAAAAAATTGATTCTATGCAACAGTCAAATTTTGATGAAATTATAGAGAAATATATAGAAATGAATATTGCACATCCTTTTAAAGAAGGAAATGGAAGAAGCACAAGGATTTGGTTAGATGCAATTTTAAAAAAAGAATTGAATCAAGTAATTAATTGGAGTAAAGTTGATAAAGAAGATTATTTATTGGCTATGGAAAGAAGTCCAATAAAAAGTACAGAGATTAAAATGTTATTACAAAAAGCTTTGACAGATAAAATAAATGATAGGGAAGTTTTTATGAAAGGCATGGATGCAAGTTATAATTATGAAGGATATTGTGTTTATAAAATAGAAGATTTAAAAGATTAAAAGAGAATGAGAGAGGGGGGTCTGTAAATAGGAAACCCTCTTTCATTCTGGCACAAAATATAAAGTAAAAAATTCATTCATAATAGGAGTAGAAGAGCGATACAGTAAGTCACAATCCTCTAAGGCAATCAAGTCATTGGAAATAATCAAATATTGACCAATATAGGAACTAAGATCCGATAAAGCACCTTCTATTTTATCAGTATCATAAGCAACATTAGCACAAGTGACATACTTGTCATAAGAGATATCATAGAAAGAATAACCATCTTCCAAATAAGGAATCATAGATTGACCGATGACAGAAGCATCGATTAAGAGGGTAGTATTTTTGGGTACATTTTCGTTAATAAAGTGTGCCATTTCTTTTGCAGAAGAATAAGGAGAAGTAATATCTTTAACAAGGGTTGTGAAAAATGGTTTTAATCCAGTTAATATAGTTATAAATAAGAAAGCAACACCTAGTAAAAAATACTTTAAATTATCAAAAGAATTGGTATGTGATACTAATATTAAATAAAATAATATAACAGCAAAAAATAGAATATGTCTTTGGAACAAGATAGAGGAATATACAAATAGATAAATAACTATTTGAAACCCAAGACCAGTACCTAAAACAATCCATTCTTTGTAATTATTTTTTAGTACAAAAATAGTATATAAAAGTAGTAAGAATAACAGAAAAGCAATCACGCTAGAAAGTTTTATAATATAGCTACTTGGGTAACAAGCATAATTCATGTTAGAAGTCCCAAAAAGTTGGAAAACCACTAATACAGTGTTGCAAACAATTAACAAAAGCCCAAAGATGATAGACTTTAGATTGGCGGTATTTTTCTTTTTAAAAGATAATAAAATTTCATAAAAATGAAAGGTTATCGTTAATCCTGCTACGATGCCCCAAGCTAAAGAATGTGTGTGGATTAACAAACCAATCAAAATACTATATAAAATGGGATGGTCGTATCTTTTTGGATAAAATGTACCAATCAACACCAATAGAAGAATAATACAAGAGTAATTTCTCGAAATAGCAGAATAGGTATAAGTAAACGGTATGGTAAAAATAGCAAAAATTTTGATGGGTAAAGGGATTTCAGTCTTGAATAAAAAGACCCATGTACTAATTAGTAAAATGAGATAACTGATCATATTTAATGTTATAATGGGAAAATTTAATTTTGCAAATGGCATAAGGAGTAAATGCCATAAAATAGGATGTCCATCAAATCGGCTTTCTAGGAATAAGTCAACAACCGATAATTCTTTTGCCATAAGCCAAGCATGGATTTCATCACGCCAAGGTTCATGGAGTAATACTAAGATTAAATTAATGACAGCATATAAGCAAAAAATGCTCCAATAAAGTGTTTTTTTATTTTTAATTTTCATATCTTATCCTTTCAGTGTGCAATGGGGACGTTTCTTTTTGCACATGGTTGCTCCAACCTTAGCCCCAAGTATTTACACCCATTTGGCATAAACTCCTCGGCTACCTTGCATAACGTTAACAAATTTTAAAACAAAAGCCATAACAATA
>CANONT010000059.1 GCA_947567695.1 uncultured Clostridium sp. | reverse complement strand
TTCCTGGTATTGGTACTTGGTTAGGTGCCATCATTATTAGTGAAATTGGCGATATACTGCCATTAAATTTTCTCTTTTGTATTTTGCATTTCTTATTATTGCATAACTCATATTTAACCTCCTTGCTCGTGTATATTCACACGAATAAAATTTCTTCTTTGAACTCGCTTAAAAGCACTTTTTCAAAATGTGCAGTAAACACACTACAACACTTTCTTAACGCTACCCGCTAAAAGTGTTAGTGTGGCAGGGAAAAATAAATTTTTCCCCACACCCCTTTGCCTAAAAAATATCTACATATTTTTTAGGTTTTAGTTAAAATTGCTATTCGCAACTTTAACTAAAAAATCAGCTACCAAAGTAGTCTACCTACTCTAATAGCTGATTTTCTATATGCAAATGCCATAGCTTACACTAGCATATCTGCATTTGCATATAATTTAGTAAAATCATAGTTTGTATAATCTCTTTGTTCAAAGTTAGCTCTTGACTTTCTAAAATTTTGTTTTGCATTATTATATTTACTTATATTTTTATTATTATATTTATTATCCTTAAACTTTTCTTCAATAGGGGTATTGAAGTTTTGTTGGAGAGGGTATTTAACTTTTGTTAAATAGGTATTTTTATTTATTGGAATCAATTTTCTCATTTCTACTTGTTTACTGTTTTCTTTATAGATTAACTCTATATCAATATACTTTTTGTCTTTTAATGAATTTACTAATTTTGATACTTGGGTTATTGATATATTTAATAACTCACTTATGGTTTTGTTTGTTAAATAGCAATAACTATTTTGTTTACTCAAATACAAAATTATTGAATATATGATTTTTTCTTTATCACTTAATTTTTCATCTGTTAATATTTCTATTGGTATCCATATACCTTTTAAATTTAAGTTAGACATTCCCTCACCTTCTTTCGTTTATTTGCTTTATTTTTACTTTTAGCCATTTTAAATTGCTTTTAGTATAATTTTATATTTGTTAAATGTAGACAAAAAATTCCCATAAAAATAAGCCTTAGACTTATTTCTAAATCTAAAGCTTTTTTCTTTTTTGAATTTTTGCGACACTGTCGCAAAAATTTAATCTATTCATTTTCTTCATTTTTACTTCTTTGTTCTAATTGTATTTTCGCATTTTTTATACTAGATAAAAATTTCTCTTCCAATAATGCTTTAGGAACATAATTTGTAAGATATTGTGCAACATGTATCCCACTATTACCTAATTCAAGTAGTTCTGTCATCATATCGCTTTTAGTAGCACATAATATAATTGCTACTGGTGATTCTTCCCCTTCTGCTCTTTCATACTTATCAAGCCATTTTAAATATAATTCTACTTGTCCTTTATGCTCTGGTTTAAATTCATCCAGTTTTAACTCTATAACTACTAATCTTTTTAACTTTCTATGATAAAATAACAAATCCATATAGTAATCTCTGCCATCTATTGTTATTCTTTTTTGTCTAGCTAAAAAAGCAAAATCATTACCCATTTCCAAAATAAATCTTTCCAATTCATTTATTATTGCATTTTCTAAATCCTTTTCACTATAAGTGTCTTTTAGTTCCAAAAAATCTAAAATATATGGATCTCTAAAAAATAAATCTGTTGTCATTTTATTTTCATCTGTTAATAACTGTAAATCATTTATTATAGTTTGTTCTGGCTTTTTAGATATTGCTGTCCTTTCAAATAATGCAGAGTCAACTCTTTCTTTTAATGTCCTTACTGACCAATTTTCATTCATACACATTGTTGCATAAAACTTTCTTTTTACATCAGTGTCCATTTTTACAATCTCTACAAAATGAGACCAACTTAATTTTTGCGACAATGTCGCAAATTTTTGAAAATCCTCAAAATCTTCATTTATTTGTAACATTCTATATAAGTTTGAATAACTATAACCTCTGCCATATTTCTCAATTAATCTCTTACTTAAATTCTTTATAACTTTTTTACCATACTCTGGTTTCTTATTATTTAATAACTCATTTTTTATTCTATTTCCAATATTCCAGTTCAATATAACAAATTCTGTATTAATATGTGAAACTACTTGAATTTTTGCTTTTTCAATTAAATCTGCTACATCATTATATAATTTATCTACATTTATATTTTCTAATTCGTTCATTATTACCTTCTTTCTAATTTTGCAGACACTGTCTGCAAAATTTAATTATCCTTTATTAATTTGCATTATATCACTTATTTTCAACTTTTTCATTATAAATTCAAAAAAAGATGAACTTGTATTTATTTTTTACAATTCATCTTTCAAATATGTGAAAATTTTATAATTTTTAAATTGTTGTTAGGAGGAAACCTTTGCTATTACTACATTTTAATTTTTCGTCATAAGAGAATAAAATTGTTATGTTACATTTTTATTACGTCCTATATTCTGGAAATTTTGTGTTGGTTGCTTTATATTCTAAAAAGTTTAGATAACTTTCCTACAATATAAAAAAAGCCCCGCCTTAGCCGTCAGCTGCCTTGAATTTTTAAGGACCTGTTCCCAAAAACAGGTGGGTGCCTACCTAAATACTCATGGGCTTCTCACTCTAATGTGAGCTTGCACGCCGTATTCAGAGATTTAGCCCCTCTTATCATGTGTTGGTTCTAAAAATTCTGCCTTTACGCACTACGCAGGGTATTTGATTTCTCTATTAAGTTGTTTTTATTTTAGCATAGCTTATTTCAATTTACAAACTAAAAACCATGCTTAATTATCTATAAATCTTTCATTAAATATAGTTATCTCACTTTTTCATATAAAAATCACATTATTTCACATCACATATAATAAAATGCATAAAAATTGTAAAAAACTACCTAGCAAAATAAACAAATGAAAAATGGAATGAGCATATTTATATTTTTTTCCTAATCCATATACAATTGCTCCGATTGTATAGGCAATTCCTCCCGCTACTAAAAGCACAAATCCATTCATTGTTAATAATTCTGGTAATAAATTGGCTTTTATAATAATACACCAACCCATTAACAAGTAACAAATCATAGAAAACACTCGAAACTTTTTAATATCAATTGAGTTCAATACAATTCCTAAAATGGCTAATCCCCATATCACACCAAAAATGAGCCAGCCTGCCATGGTATCATATCCTCTAATAGCACATAAGGCAAATGGTGTATAGGAACCTGCGATTAGTAAAAATATAGAACAATGGTCTAATACTTGAAACACTTTTTTGGAAGTAACTTTTGGACTTAATCCATGATATATACTAGACATCGTATACAAAATAATCATCGTTACGCCATAAATCGCTCCACTTACTACTCCATATGCATTGCTATTAACTGCTGCAAAAACGATACATAGTACGGTTGCTACAATTCCTAAAACAGCTCCTACAATATGGGATGTCATGTTAAAAATTTCCTCTCCTTTTGTATAGGTTGGCAATATTCTATCTTTTAATTTTGTTCTCTGCATTTTTTTCTCCTAAAAACTATTTTTAGTATTATACCACAAATATTCCATACATAAAAGTTTTTCACAGTAAATTTTCAAAATTCATTGTAACTATTCATTCTTTGATTTCTTCTGCCAATTTATGAATTGCCTTTGTTTCAATACGGGACACATAAGAACGGGAAATTCCCATCATAGAGGCAATCTCATTTTGTGTTTTGGGCTTATGACCACCGAAGTCCAAACCTCAATTCCAAAATTGTTCTTTCTCGATCCTTTAAAATCTCTTTCATCTTCTTACCAAGCAATTTGATCTTCATTTTGATATCGACTTCTTCTTCAATATTTCTTTCGTTATTTTCTAAAACTTCTTGTAATGTCACCACATTATCATCTTTATCTTTTCCAATTGGTTCATTCAAATAAACCTCTGCTCCGAAGCTTTTTCGTTGCTCTTAGATGCATTAAAATTTCGTTATCGATGCAACGAGACACATAGGTAGATAATCTTGCACCTTTTTCCACCTTAAAACTATTAATGCCCTTAATTAAGCCTACTGTACCAATAGAAATCAAATCATCTTGTTCCACTTTTGCTGTACTATATTTTTTTGCCACATGGGCCACTAATCTTAAGTTTCTTTCAATTAAAATATTGCGAGCCTCATCATCTCCTTTTGCCATCTGTTCTAAGCAATTTCTTTCTTCTTCTGCTGTTAGTGGCTCTGGAAATAAGGCTCCTCCTTGAATATATCCAACGACAAATACGGCTGATTTTAGAAATTCTAAAAAGCCTAATATCCCTGTCATACAAAGCGATAACAATATAAATGCACCCCCATTTTTGCTAGTTTAAGTTTGTTTATTTCTACCTAAACTTTTTTCCTATAATGCAATTATATGTTTTGCAAAAATGAAAAGTGCATGACCTTTTTATCTTTTTATTTACTACTAAAACCTTCTATATAAAATGCAATTCTAATGTATAACTCTTCTAATTTTTTGTATGGTATCTTTCTTAATATTGTATTTATTTATAATTTCTTCTTCCTCGAAATGATTGCTTATTTCATACAAACAATCAATATATTGTTTTAGATTAAGATGTTCTAACTCTTTTATATGAAATAATTCGTTTTTAATTTTTTCGTCTTGTATTATATTTTCTTGGTTTTCCATTTCTATCTTTTTCAATTGTTTTATATAAATTGTTTGCCCATGAATTGTCTCATATTTCTTAATTATGATTTCTTTGGTGTTATTTTTTCTGTTTACTTCTGAAAAACTTTCTTTTGCCTTTCCAATTGACAAATTAATATATTTATACTCCTTCCTTTCTTCCTCTTCCCAATATAAGGAAGGATTTAATAAATATTGTGGTAACTTTTTTAAATATGCATAGTCTTGAACAATACACCATTCTAACGGAATAATTTCTTCTCCATATAACATACCTAGTAAAGCCCCTGTCATAGATGCAATTGTATCAGTATCTGCTCCTTTTAAATATGCTGCCTCTAAAATAGCCTTCTGTGGATTGGTTGCATATTTAGATGCTAAATATATGGCTGCTATTGTTGTAATATCTCCTGCACCACCTATTTTTTTATCAAACACGCCTAATTCTTGTAAGCTATTTTGAGTCACATCTAATACGCCTTTTTTTAGATTTTGCTTTATTTTTTCTAATCCTTTTATTACAATATCTGCATTTTCTTCCCACACTACTGAAAATTGAGCTTTATGCACTTTCTCAAATTGTTTCTTCCATTCATCAATTCCATCAATACTAGGAAATCGGCTCCATATTTCTTTTTCTTCAATTAATTTATCTACTAATTCTCCATACTTTAAAACACTTTGTTTTTGACTTAATATTTCTAATGCATAAGCATAACATGTTGCACCTAATAATGCTCTTGGGTGTCCATGGGTATAGATTCCATTAATAACAACTTTTCCCATTATGTTCTTTATATTATGTTGTTCAAAAATCACATGAGGAAGAATTCTCATTGCTACTCCATTTCCACCAGCATTAAAGTAAGCTTCTAGTTCTTTACCTGTTGTCATCCATGGTTTTTTACCTTTTTTTAAAAACTTTGCAGCTGTCTTAGTAGCTTTTCCTCCTCCTCTTTCATACTCTAACCAAAAGGGTAACTCTGTATTACAAAAACTAGCTGCCCAATCTTTTTTATGCAATAAACTCCTAGCTGTTGCTATCATTAATTGCGTATCATCACTATATTCACCTTTTCTTATATCTTCTCTATGTTGCCAATATCTTCCCCCTGCACATCTGCTCCAATCTTGAAATACACCATATTTATCATTCACTAACTTGTTTGTACTATTACTTCTATTTTCATGTGACCATCCTAGTGCATCTCCTACTGCTGCTAGAATAAAAGCAGCAGAATATCGGCTATCTACATGATTACTTTCCAAGGTATATCACTCCTTGTATAATATATTTAGGTTTTTAATTAAAGGATTTACCTATAAACCTATT
>CANONT010000058.1 GCA_947567695.1 uncultured Clostridium sp. | reverse complement strand
GTCGACCTCTAGCGTGACAGGCTAGCGTTCTAACCAACTGAACTACCGGGCCATAAAATAAAATGGTGGTCGCTATAGGGCTCGAACCTATGACCCCCTGCTTGTAAGGCAGATGCTCTCCCAGCTGAGCTAAGCGACCGTTTCGTCTTTCAACGAAATTTATTATACTAATTTTTTACATAGTTGTCAAGTATTTTTTGAATTTTTTTAGTTGCTTTTTCTTCCAGTTGTTCTTTTCCTTGGTACTCTAGCACTTCAAGAAAAAAATTTTATCTATTTTCCTTTCATAAATCTTGTAATTTTAAAAAATTAGAATTTTCATATTTTTCTCTTCTTTCACTTTCCTTTTGCATCGTATTATTAATAAACTGATAATGCTTTGTACAAATTTTCTTTATTTCATCTCTATGGGTCACAATAACAACTGTCTTACTATCTAAATGTTTTTGTATTAGCTTAACGATTGTTTTTTCTGTTTCTTGATCTAAATTTGAAGTCGGTTCATCTAAAATATACATATCCTTATCCAATAATATGCCTCTTATGATATTTAGCCTTTGTTTTTGACCAACTGACAATTTTAGTCCTCTTTCCCCTACAACTGTATCTAATCCTTTTTCAAGACCATGGATCCATTCCAAAAGTCCTGCTTCTTCCATATATTGCAGTAATACTTCATCTGCTATTTTCTTTCCTAAACATAAATTTTCTCTGATTGTTAAATTAAATAAATCTATTTCTTGAGAAATATAAGCTAAGTCGAGGTCTCCCTTTTGTTTTCTTCCATCTATTACATAATTTTCTTCTGGTATTTCTATCGATCTCGCTAAAATATTTAAAAATGTTGTTTTACCTTGCCCAGATTTGCCTACAATGCTAATCTTATCTCCCTTGTTCATGTTGAATTCTGGTATTGACATGCTGTTTTTTGTTTCTTCGCTATATTTAAAGGAAACATTTTTTATTTCTATGTTTTTCCACTCTTTTATTGTTTTTGTTTGTTCTTCTTTTCCTATCATTTTTTCCACTTGCTTACTAGCTGCTTGGAATTTATTATAATGAATAAATAACCTTGCTAAATCTTTTAATTCTCTACTTAATCCACTAAACATGGTTGCATAAAATAGCAAATAAGATAAGATATCTTGACCATTTTTCATTTTAAAATATAGATTAATCAATATAATAGCAAACATAAAATATACAAAAAAACTGATTCCATTCGATCTCAAAGAATAAAAGAAATTTGTTTTGTCTAATTTAGGAATTACCTTTTCAAAGGTTTCTTGATTTTTAATATTTGCATATTGGCTTGCCTGCAACCTTTTGACAGTTTTTATATTTTGTAAAAAGTCAACATAGGTAGCATTATATTTTGAATATGCTTCGTTATATTCTTCTTGCACTACGACATGTCTTTTCCCAATCCAGACATTATATAGAACAATAGCTATTAACATTGCTAAGCAAAAGAAAAACATTTTGATGTCTTGTTGAATTACTTGTATCAAAAATATGATTACAGATATTCCAAACCCATTTACTGTTTCAAAAATGTATTCCATAAATTGTTCCGATTCTTCTGCTATCATGTCAATTTGCTTTTTTAAATATCCGTTATGTATTTTGTTTAGTTTAAATGATTTCATTTTGACGATTCGATTAAAATATCCTAGTTGCAAGTCTTTGGCATATTCAGTTTCAAATCTTAATAGATAGATTACCCATACATGATTTAAAATGATTTCTACTAGTTTTAGCCCAATGATAGATAGGATTAGATACCCCATTTTTTCTATAGTGAATGGTTGTTTGGTGAATATAGCTAATGCTACTGGTAATAGGTATATACACATATTTACAATAAATGCATTGATAAAACATAGTAGGAATTTTCTTTTGTTTAATAGTTTGATTGCGTATTTCATGGTTACTCCTTTTTTCACATTTATTTACACGTTTAGTTTTTTATAATTTCTTTTATTTTTGCAAATAGTTCTTCTTTCTCATCATTTGAATAATAGCCTTCGATCTTTCCTATCATTTTTCCTGACTTAAATATTAAGATAGAAGGTAATTCCTGAATATCATATTTTTTCATGAATTCCTCTGTTTCTACTTCTAATTTCCTATAAGCTAAATTATCATCGTCTAAGTTGTCAAAAATTTCTTTAACAGGTATTGATTTTATCAAGCATTCTTCTGAATCTTCATTAAATACTTCTATCAGTACTGTTCTTTTGGTTGATATTACTTTTTCTAATTCATCTTCTTTACAATAAAAGGGCATATTAATTGGCTGAGCTCCATATCGATCTACCATTAAATCTTTAATGGTTCTTTTATCTTCTTCTATTTCTTTTTTTATTTTTTCTAACTCTTTTTCGTCTTTGGCAAATCTAATCGCTCCCACCTCACAACTCTCTGTTGAAGTGGCACATTTCCCACAATTAATGCATTTCTTTTCATCTATTTCTAACACCATTTTTTCCGCATTCCATTGAAATGCTCCCACTGGGCAAACTTTTATCCCATTACAGGCTTCTGCATTATCACAAACCTTAAAATTAATAATTACTGGCATTTTTATTTCCTCCTTCTCAACATTTTTACTATCTTTTCTAACGTATCTACCAATTGATTGATCTCCGCTTCTGTATTATATTTTCCTAAGCTAATTCTTATGGGAGAACTGTTACTTAAATCTGCTCCCATAGCTGTTAGCACATGAGATGGTTCGATATTTTGTGAGTTACATGCTGAACCTGTTCCAATATACATTCCATAGTTCTCCAAAAGTAACAGTATTTCTTCGCCTTTTATGCCGTTAAATGCAATATTGGTAGTATTAGGAAGTCTGTTTTCTAAATCACCATAGATATAACAATCTTCTATTTTTTCTTTGAGTTTCATCTCCATTAAATCTCTTAGCTCTTTTATTTTTTCATTCGTCTTATCTTGATTTAAAAGGATCTGAACAGCTTTACCAAGTCCAATGATATAAGGTACATTTTCTGTTCCTCCACGTCTATTACTTTCTTGATGTCCAAATATTAAGGGAGTAAATTTTGTTCTTTTTTTTACATATAAAACGCCTATTCCCTTTGGTGCATGGATTTTATGTCCAGATAATGATAAAGTATCTATATTCATATCTCTAACATCTATTTTTACTTTTCCTACTGCTTGAACAGCGTCACAATGAAATAAAATGTTGTTTTCTTTTGCTATTTTTCCTATTTCTTTTATCGGATAAATATTACCAATTTCATTATTAGCCATCATAACTGTTATTAAAAAAGTATCTGCTTGAATCGCATTTTTTAGTTCTTCTAAATCAATTCTTCCTTTTTCATCTACTGACAAATAGGTAATGTCATATCCTTTTGTTTCAAGGTGTTTCATCGTTTCCATGATAGAAGCATGTTCTACTCTTGTTGTGATAATATGTCTGTGGTTTGGATAATGATTAACTGCATTCATAATAGCAGTTACATTGCTTTCACTGGCACAACTAGTAAATATGATTTCTTCCTCATCTGCATTGAATAATTGTGCCACATTTTTACGGGCTTCTGCTATCTTCTCCTTTATTTCTTTACTAAAAGAATAGATGCTACTAGGATTACCATAGCTTTCTTTTAGATAGGGAAGCATCGCTTCTAACACTTCCTCATTACATTTGGTAGTAGCATTGTTATCTAAATAAATTTTTGAGTTCACATCTTTCACCTCTTACATTTATCTTTTCAAAAATCGATACTTAGCAGTTGTTAGTTCCATAATATAAATGAGATCTTTTCCATTCTATTCTCCCTCTTCTTTCTTTTTCATATCGTGTCTAAACATACCAATTGCAGCTGAAGTTAGTATGATAAATTCTGTTAAACAGCCTGTATAGGCTCTTACAAATAAATCGTAGATAATCCACATGATACAAATCATAATTTCTGCTACTCTCATCCATTTGGGATTATCTTGCCATGATGCTATTGTCCATACTATAAGTGCTATCATTGGTAATAAACTGGTTGCATTTTCCCATGTATAAATTCCCGCTCCTACTAGTTTTTTTTGCATTGCATGGCTAGTGTATCTAATCCAAATGCCACCACTGCTAATATTTGTGCTAATATAAAAAATAGTTTCTGTCTGTACTATATTATATTTATTCAATTCTATCATAATGTTACCATAAAAGTAAACTAGTTATCGACATTTTATTTTACTTTTATGGCTATACTAATGTCAAAAGAAAACGAATAAAATAGAAGAGTTATGATGGAAAGTATTTCGTAATTAGCAAATGTTATGAAATATTTTAGGAGAATCTCAAACTTGTTTTGAGAGGTGCCTAAAATATTTCATTAAATTTGCTATTAGAAATAGCTTGACAGATTAACTCTTCTATTTTATTCCTTTTCTTTTGGCGTTATATCCAATATCCTTTATAACTTTTCTATAAAATAATCAAATAATCGCTTGCTGTAGATATCATCTAAAAGTGACTCTGGATGCCATTGAATGCCGAGGAAGAATTTTTTATTTTTATCTTCTATGGCTTCTAATATATGATCTTCGCTATAAGCTACACAATCTAAATTGGTATAAGGGATTTGCCTCATATGCCTACTATTCACCTTTATTTTTTCTTCCCCTATCATTTTATATAATAGACTATCTTTTTTTATGATGATGTCGTGAACATATTCTTCTTCACTACAATGATTTCCACTTTCGATTTCTGTTCTGACTTTTCCATTGAATAATTTTCCCATGGTTTGCATTCCTAAACAAATTCCTAGTGTCGGCTTATCAATTTCATGCAAATATTCTATGATTTTATAGTCTAAGTCGTATATTTGGGAGCCCCCCGGAGATATTATGCCATCGCAAAAATCTAGGATTTCTTTTATTTTTTCAAATTCATTTTCATTTTCAAATAGAATCGGTATAGTAATAATATTTACATTATATTTTCTTAAATATTTTATGATTTCCCTTTTACACCCATATAATTCTATTTCTTTATAGTCTGCTACATACTCTCTTGCTATAATTCCAATTGTTTTTTTCATTCCACTACTTCCTTTGCCTCTTTTATTAAATCTCTTAAATATGGTCTTTGATCATTTGGTAATGCATCTAATTCCTGCAACGCATTTTCTCTTTTTAGAAAAATCAATCGATTGAATTCTATCTCTAAATGATTCTTCATTAGATATTTCTTATATGTTTCAAAATGTTGTTCCAATTCATCTTTTGCTTTTTGTATTTTACCAATTGCTAAAAATCCATATGCATTTCTGGTTTTACTAGGATATTCTATAAATTCTATTTTATAATCTATATCATTTAAATCAAGATTAACTTCTTCTTTTAATTCTCTTTTTATATTGGAATGTATATCAATGTTTCCGTCCTTTATATCAGCTATATCAATGCCTCCTCCAGATATTTGTAAATAATATGGCACAGATGTTCTCTTGTCCATTTCTCCTACCACAAAATAATCATCTTCTGTGATTAGCAAAATCCCTCCCCATGGTGAGCAACATCTATATTTTTCCTCTTCAATTCCAATTCTTTCATCATATAAATAATGAGCATAATTAGATTTAACAATTAACATTTCAATATTTTCTTCAGTTTCTATAATTGTTTCTACTACATAGTCTTGCCCATTATACAAATTCGGATTTTCCTTAATAGCCTCTATCCAAAATTTATCTATTTTGTCTTTTAGTTGGATTGGTAACTTAATTTCTCTATCTTCAAATTTTAATGAGATTGGTTTGGTAATTTTCATGATTTTACTCATTTTTTGTTGCTCCTTTTTTCTTTATTCTCTGTATCTTGTATTCCTTTAAATGTTTCCTTGAGTCCCATACTTTACAAATCTTTTCTTCTCTTATTTGTATTATATACCAATTCGTTAAATTTTTAAATACCTAAATTTAGTACAAAAATAAAAAAAAATTTATTTTTTAAAATATTAAAAGCCCTCCACACTAAGAAAAGGCTTTTATTTCGATTATAAATAACTCACAACATCTTCAAAAGTATCATATCCGCTTTCGCTATTGATATGTCCAGCGTTTGGTATAAAAACTTGTTCTGTAGCAACTGGATCTATGTCAAGTTTTTAGACACATTTTCGTGGATTTTTATATTTTTTT
>CANONT010000057.1 GCA_947567695.1 uncultured Clostridium sp. | reverse complement strand
AACCGAATTTGAAAGCCGCAGAAAATAAGGGCTGGAGAATCCGAGAGACTATATTATAGCACAGGAGGTCTTATACTTGAAGCTTAAGCTTTTCCCACCACCTGCATAGCAGGTGGTTTTTTTGTTTTTCTGCACTCATTTCTCTGTTGAGAAACTCGCTTGAAAAACAGGGCATATGCCCTAACAAAAAAGACAGGATGTTACCACAGAACTTCCTGTCTCTCATACTGTTTTTATAGCTTTAGCAAAACAACTATCCTCATTACATTTCTTGGTTATATTGGCTGTAGCTGTTCTTTCTGTAGCTCCAGTACAGTTTCTATTGAAAGTCCAGAGCCTGATGCAATTTCCTCAACAGAAAGTTTTCCCATCTTCAGGAATCTTTTGGCTGTTTCAATTTTTGTAGCATTTTCAGCCTCAAATCTTTCACTTTCAACATAAGATTTTAATATCTCCTGTTCGTCATACAGCTCCATCATCATATCAACCACCTCCTGCTCCCTGCTTTCCAGATATTCCTTCAGGACATTTTTATCCTTACATATCCTGACTGCTTCCTGTATAGCTTTTCTGGTCCTGCCATAAACCTCTATCTGTCCATTACATACTTTTGTAAATTCAATATACTGGCTGATAATGTCACCATCCCTGCCATCATACACCATCTTTACCTTAACATCAATACAAATATCTTTCCCATCAAAAAATTCTTCTTTCAAAGAAATTTCTTCTGGTTTTGTTTTCCTGTTTCCAGTATATATGACATATAATTCTGGTTCAGGCATTTCCAGTTTCCTGCTTTTATACAGGTTCTGTTTTGTTTTCCTGAAATATTCCCGATATGTCTGCACCAGGTACATCAAAGCCCTGAATATGATATTTACTGTCCATGTAGCCTGGCATTCAACCAATACCAGCAAAGTTGACCCGACCATGAAACCAACATCATTATAGATATCATCTACAAGTACATTGCTGACTGTCACTTCTTTTATATCATCCTCTGTCACATCTGTACTTTCTGGATGGAGTGCATGGTACAACTGCACCAGATACTTTTTCT
Organism: uncultured Clostridium sp.; assembly: GCA_947567695.1. Classification (GTDB taxonomy): domain Bacteria; phylum Bacillota; class Clostridia; order TANB77; family CAG-508; genus CAG-269. The sequence goes on along the minus strand of CANONT010000057.1, from coordinate 5,640 downwards.
CTTTGAATAAATTTGTAAATACACTGTCCTTGATGGTATGTTTTACGACTTTGTCCTCTTTTTCTATGGAAACATTCTGTTCCCCTTCTGAGCCTGCCAACAACTTCACCTCCTGTAAAATTCATGTTTATAGATTATATACTACCATAAAAGCATCTGTCTTTCAATTTCTTTAAACAGTCTTGTGCAATACTATTCCCCAAGCAGCCTTTTTGCCCTGTCCTCTGGCGATATTGAAGTATCATCCAGTATTTCCCATGCCGCCTTGTAATCATCTTTCTTTAATTCCTCAATAACATTTCTCTCAATAACATTGAATATCCTGCTGATTGCTCCAAAGTTCCCTTCATAAAAACCTAAAAGTACTGCATCCCCAAACAATGCCTTATTAATTGTTATATATGCATCATAAACATAAACAAGGTCAGTCATATCCTTTACACTTACCATATCTTCCTCCTTCCTTCACTCGGTATGTTTTTATTTCCCTTATACATTAACACTAAAAAGTTATAAGAAAATCTGGCGAAAATACATACCGAATGATACAACTGTAATAATTTGAACATACATAAATTTTCATCCAGAAAAATAATTCATATTTTATATGAAACAATTAAAAAGAGGAGGATTTTTGTTATCTGCTACTACAGAACTTAAATCATACATGTAAGTACAAGAAGCCCCCAACCAAACAGAAAGGAAGATTCAAATATGGATATAACAAAGGAAAATACTGTTTACTGTGATGCACTAAAAATTGAACTTGCAACAACTGATACCAACACAGGCTATAAACCAAATGACTGTATGTATATGAGACCAGTCGCTGCATATCTCTTAGCAATATTAAAATCTCCAGATATTAAAATCCAAAATGATATTGGAAAAATCTTCAAGGGACACAATATAATAGATTATACATTTCTCTGCGGAGAACCAGATATTGACCACCTATACAAAACAATCGCATATTCAAGCCTGTATAAATCAAGTGGCATTGAAGACGATTTGATTAAAACAGAGGATGTCACTGTTACCCTGGTTAGCCAGCACATTCCCCAGCAGCTGTTTGACAGGCTGAAAGAATTAGGAATAGCAGCTGGGAAAACAGAAAAAGGGATATACCAGATCAAGGGCAGTATGCTTTTCAATACACAGGTTATTGTATCTAGTGAAATGGGAGAAAACGAGCAGGAGTGGTTAAAATCATTGATCAACTATGTCCAGGACGATTTTTTGCCAAGATTGATGTTGCTAGGCCTTGATAAATGTTCTAAAATGTTCATTTAAAAAATGTAAAAAAACAAGAAAACCACAAACATTAAAAAAGATGAGATTTACAATGCGAACCTCATCTTTTTACTTTTAGACAAAAAGAAACCTAACTGACATTCCTATCTCCTAATAAATATGTCTACACTCCTGCATGTTTATATACTTGCATATCTACATGCAATTCAAAGATTCTCAATCATTTTCTCTTCTTCTGAACTAATATTAACATCTCCATCCTTCCTATTCCCTGCCAATTCCATCTCTGGCCTTCAAAGCCTCAAAGATTGCCTGTTCAGCTCCTGCCAATTTATGCTTATTGAGATATTCATTCATGGCAACATTACAGATATCTTCCATGGTCTTTCCAGATGCAATTGCATACGACTTCCAAATCACTATGTCAGTCAACACCGCTCTAAATGAAAAAACCTGCTTTTTCGACATTCTATCTGGCTCAATCACAGCTTTTTTTCTCATTGATGTGTTTTTCTTTGACATTGGCTGTTTCTTTGCTTTCTGGGACTTTTCAGCAGTTTTCTGGATATCTTTGGTCCCATGTTCCACCTTTTCTTCTCCTTTTTGTGTCTGTTTTTCTTTCTGTAATTGGCTTTCGGCATCATCTATTCCCTGTATCAATTTAATATTTATGCCTCCCATGCTCCTTTCTAAAAATTCATTAATGAATCCCTCATAATCATCTGTGAGGTATACTTTGTGGATGATAAAGACCATTATATGCTATATACAAGTAATAGGAATGAGGAATGCAGTGGCAAAGGCAATAATTAAGGCTGTGGTGGATCATAATAAAATATATTGAAATTAGGTTGACAACATTACTGCAAAAATGAAAAATAGACCCATGTTCATGTAGTAACAAAAAATAGTTCAATCATAGCAAGACGTAGTTTATATAAAGAATAGTAATATATTATGTAGCCAATTAGATATCTCTTATGAAATATATCTACTTGGCTGTTTTTTATCATATTTTTATATCTCTTGTTGCGGTATAAATTTTATTGTCCTTGTACTTCCTCCAGTTCTTCTTATCAGTTCATCTTGACCAATAACCTTAACAAGATTTACAATTTGCCTTGCATGAACTTCTTCATTAAAATAGTAAATATTGGTATATACATTATCATTCAAAATCAAATCTCTTAATATATCTCCATCTGTAACATCAAGAGAATGTCCAAAAATATATAGAAAATGTTTAGGTGGATTTTTTTCTAATCGTTCTAGCACCTTTTTTGTATTAAATCCTTCATTACCTAATCCCTTATTCTTTTTCAATTCATCTTTTTTTATTTTAATTTGTTCTTTGATTGCTTTATTTGTTCTTTTTATTTCATCAATCCAATCTTTATAATGGCTGCCACTTTCTTTATAAATCCTTTGATAATATTTTTTAAAACCTATAAATTCAGTATATTTATTCTTTTAGAAAGATATTCGTCAATTCCTAAAACCATATTATTTTTGAATTTTTCTTTATTTTTTATCTGTTTTGCTTCTCCATGAATAAAATCATAATTATCTTTAATGGGAATATCATATAATCTCTTGCATGTATGTGAATAATTAAAAGAGATAAATTTATTCTCTCTTTCATATAAATTTTGTTCGGTTTTTCTAAACTTTTCTAATATAAACTCAATATCAGGTGATTTACATATAACATTTATATTATCTATATAGTCTGCTATGTAAATTTCTAATGCCAGAATAAGTCTGTTTAAATCATTTTCTAACTGTTCTATTATTGTTTTATAGGATATACTGGTAAAATTATCTATTGAATGTTCTTCTTTATATTTATTTATGTAATTAGAACACTCATGCACATTAAGCTCTTTTTTCTCGCTTCTTCACATGCTATCATTTCTTGACTTTGTATTAACTGGTCTGTATCAACTATAAAATAGTCTCTTAAAAACTCTTTTGATATTTTATTTCTTACTGCTTCATCGCTTATTTTGATTTCATTAAGAGAATTATGAATGTCCTTATCAAATGATTGTACTATATTACTTATTTCATTCTCGAAATCAATCCAGTTTTCTTTTTGATACATATCACACTCTATAAAATACTCAATCCAAAAATTATCATTAATATAATAAACAAGGTTTTTTCTTATAGTCATATCTCCCTGAACAAATAAATTAATTACATAATCTTTAATTCCCTTAAACTTTTGGTTTTCTTTATTAGATACTTCATCGGAAATTAAATTGAAGAATATCGAATCCAAATTGTAACTTTTTAATGTTTGAATGTTATCAGTCCAGTTTTTAAATTCTTTATCATTTTTGGGAATTAATTTTTTTATTCCTATTTCTTCTACTACTCTTTTTATCATTTTTGCAAATAATAAAAAATCTCCATACGTAGTTGGCAACCCGTGTGCCAAATCAAATCCATTTCCAATTAAAAGTATATTCATACTGTTTCCCTACTTTCTCTTTTTCATAACTCCAACTACTTTTTTCTATAAAACACAAAAAGTAATTTTTAAATATTTTTTTAATAGTATGGCAAATATATTTTCAAGTTAAATATAAACTTCTTTCTGTTTACTTCCATTGTTTCGCTTTTTCCAAAAATAATAGAGTTTATATCATTATGTATAAATGACATAACTGGTATATTTTTTCTAATGCGTATCTATATTCCATTTCTGTAAAACTCTTTCCATTTGAACCAATATTTTCGTATCGGCCTGATAAAATTAAAATTAATAATCACATTCATCAATAACTGATTTTATAAATGCAAATTGCTCATCATCATCAGATGGAAAATTTTACATACCATAAGGTATACAGCCTAACTCAAGTAATGCATTTATAACTTCCTTTCTTTCTTCTCACAAATCCTCATATGTTAAACTTAAAAAACTGTATATTTTTTATTTATATGTACATCGTTCACAAATCTATTAATTTATTTGATTTTATATCTTAATTTTTGAATCATTTGCTTTTTTATATCTTTATTCATCTCAAAATTATTTATCAATATATTATCTCCTCCTATACCTTCTTTACGCAAACTTCCCAATACTTCTTTAAATACGTGATTTATATAGTCACATTTGCTACGTAATTCACTTCCGAAACTATCATCAAATAATAAAAGGGTAACAGTAAAAATATTTAATCTTACGTGTAAATAAAAAAACGTATCTGTTGCTTCTTGTTCTAAAAACTCACGAAACAATCCCTTTTCTATAGTATCTTTTACCATTTCATATGTAACCAAAAAATTTAAAAGACAGTAGGAGTATTCCAAGGAGTTACTTTTATCTGTATCGTTAGCATCTATTAATGTACAAAAAGCATTATAGTCACAATAACATTCTTCTATTAATGCATGAATTTTATTATCATTTTTATCCCATTTCCTATTTTTTATAATCTTTGAACTACTGTTTTTCACAATAAATTTTAAAGATTCAAAAAAGAAATTATTATAATCATCATAACTACAAACTCGTGTGCCTTGTTTTACTGCTAAATGAGATAACTCATGTACAAGCAAAAAATAAATCTGATAAAATAAACAATTTTTCACTTGCTTATCGTATATATTCATATAATAAGAAAAAGAAAATTCATTTTTCTTATATTCCTCAAAAAAATATACAATATTTTCTGAACTATTATAAATTAGTTCTTCACATATTATTTTATTGTAAAATTTTATAATGTCACTTTTTTTAACATTTGATATTATTATAGCATTAAATATGTACATACATTCTATTAGCGAATAATCAACAAGAATAAACGGTTGATTTCGTATATAAAATGTATTAAAATTTTTAACTAATGAATCACAAAAAATAATATTGGGTTTAAAGGCTAAATTTAATACTTTACAACAATTATTCATAATATCAATAATCTGAGTATTCACTTTAACATCACAACGTTCTAATCTATATTTCAATTTAAGCTTTATTATTCTATCCACATCTAACATTTCTTCTAGTCATCACCTTCTAAAAACTTGTTTTCTATTATTTCCTTTAATAACTCTTCGGAAATATTTTCGATTTCTATTTTATCACCATCTATTTTAATTTTACAAATACTTTTTTTCTTTATCTTCTCTATAATTATTGGTGAAAGTATAGCAATTACTGGAATAGCATCTATAAATATTTCAATTACATTTGTTATTCCATTAAAACTTTTTTCATGAACAATATCAATACCTGGTTCTAAAGAAATTTTCATAAAATCATCAAATTCCACTATATCATTACTTTCGACTAAAATATGTACCATAATAAATCCTCCTAGTATAATAATGATGTACTCAATCAAGAGTACTTGTTTATAAGTTTCT
>CANONT010000056.1 GCA_947567695.1 uncultured Clostridium sp. | reverse complement strand
AAGTGGAAGCGAAACAAAACCTGGAACAGGAACTGGAGATGGGACAGGAAGCGGAAGCGAAACAAAACCTGGAACAGGAACTGGAGATGGGACAGGAAGCGGAAGCGAAACAAAACCTGGAACAGGAACTGGAGATGGGACAGGAAGCGGAGGCGAAACAAAACCTGGAACAGGAACTGAAAATGGGACAGGAAGCGGAAGTGAGACAAAACCTGAGACAGAAACTAGAATACAGACAAGCCCTAGAATAGAATTAGAAACTACAACAAGAACTAGTACAGTAGCTAAAGAAAGTATTTTAGGAAGCAAAGATGCAACATTAGCAAATACTGTAATACCTAAAACAGGAAATTCAACAATATTAATAATAGGAATTATAGTATCGACTGGTTTTGCCATTATATTTTATAAAAAATCTAAAATTTGATAAATAATAGAAATACATCTTTATGATAAGATGTATTTTTATTAATAAAAAGCTTGACAAAAACAAACAAAAATTCTACAATTGAATTGGTGATATAATGGAAAAACAAATATTACATATTGATGTTAATAATGCCTTTCTAAGTTGGACAGCAGTAGAAATGTTAAAACAAGGTAGTAAAATTGATATTAGAGAAATACCAGCTATTATAGGAGGAGACGAATCTAAAAGATCAGGGATTGTATTAGCAAAAAGTATGAAAGCAAAAGAATGCGGAATTAGGACAGCCCAAACTATTTATCAAGCAAGGCTAAAATGTCCGAATTTAAAAATTTTCCAATCTGATTTTAAAGTTTATAAAAAGTATTCAGATGCCTTGTATCACTTGTTATTAGAATATACTGACAAAATAGAAAGATTTAGTATCGATGAATGTTTTTTAGATTTGACTAATTATCTTATGAAAGATACTTTATTCAATAAGGCAAGAGAAATTAGTAAAAGAGTAAAAGAAGAATTAGGATTTACTGTAAACATAGGAGTAGCTAATAATAAATTATTAGCAAAAATGGCTTCAGATTTTACAAAACCAGATCGAATACATACTTTATATGCTGAGGAAATACCAAAAAAAATGTGGTCATTACCAGTTTCTGAATTATTTATGTTAGGTAAAAAGACGGTACCAAAGCTATATAATTTGCAAATAAAAACCATTGGAGATTTGGCAAGAGCTAATAAAATGTTATTAGAAAAGAAATTTGGAAAACATGGGGTTATGATATGGGAATATGCCAATGGTATCGATGATTCTGAAGTGAAATATCAGACGGAAAGGCCTAAAGGGATTGGAAATTCTGTAACATTACCACAAAATGTTTCCGATCTTAAAAGATTAGAAGAAATTGTATTAGCCTTAACAGAACAAGTAACCTTTCGTCTTAGAAGATATGATTTGTTAGCTAATACAGTAAGTGTGCAGTTAAGAACAAAAGAATTTCACGATTTTTCTCATCAAGGTAAGCTAATGTTAGCCACAGCAAGTACAAAAGAGATTTACCAAAAAGCGAAAGAATTGTTAGAGCAGATGTATCAGAAACAAAGTCCAATCCGATTAGTAGGGGTAAGAGTTGATCAGTTAATAGAAAAACAGGAACAGCAATTATCCTTTTTTCAAGGTAAACAAGATGAGAAACAAGAAAAACTAGATAAAGCAATCGATGCATTAAAAGAAAAATATGGCTATCAATCAATTACAAGAGCAGGAAAAATGAATGTAGATAATATCTTGAAATTAAAAGATATTTAGTTTATAATAATAAAAAAGTTATTTAGGAGAAAAGCCATGTGGGAAAGAAAAGAATTAAAAAGCAAAGCCAAAAAAGTTGTTTCTAAAAATTATTGGACAACTGTTGTTGTATGTTTTTTAATTGCTTTAGTAACAGGTGAATTTGGAACTTCTATTTTAGGAGTTTGGCAATCAGACGATTCGATGGATCCGAATTATATTTTACATGATAATATGGATAAAATAGAGATTCAAGGTCACGAGATAAAAACTCTTATCAGTGAAGAAAGTATGAAATCCGTATTAAATGAGACACAAGTTAAGGTGTTTGAAATAGTTGAAGATAATTTGAATAGTGCTTTAAAGCCACAAAAATATATTTTTAAGATATGGGATGCCATTACTTCTTTTTACGTTGAACAAACCATATGGGGTGTATTTCTTTGTTTGGGGGCTGTAATTGCCTTTGCTTTTACAGTATTGGTGGCAGATCCTTTGATTGTAGGAGGAAAGAAGTATTTTTTACAGGCAAGAAAAAATAGGAATGCTACAATTGGAATACTAAAAGAGATATTTCAAAAAGAGCATTGGTTTCATATAGCTATGATCATGTTTTTAAGAAATATATATACCGCACTTTGGTATTTGACAATAGTAGGAGGCATTATTAAGACATATGAATATAGGATGATACCTTATATTTTAGCTGAAAACCCTGACATAAACAGAAAAGAGATATTTGCACTTTCTAAGCAAATGATGAGAGGAAATAAGTGGAAAACATTTATTTTAGATCTATCTTTTTTTGGCTGGAATTTTCTATCTGTTTTAACATTTGGAATATTAAGTATATTATATGTGAATCCGTATAATGCAGCAACAATGGCTGAACTTTATGTAGCATTGAAACCACAGGCGATTGCAGAAAAAGACGAAAAAGAAAAATAAATAGTACATCTTGTAAAAATTAACAGAAATATGACAAAAATTGCGATGAAAAGTCCTTGAAAACCATTCTAAAACGTAGTATTATAAAAAAGCGGGCGTAAAGAAGGGGGATAAAATGAGGACTTATTTTAGCAGTACATTTATTGAAAAAGAAGTACTAAATGAGGCTGGGATTTATTATCCGATCAAACTGGATTATTATAAAATAATTAATGAAGAGGAAATTAATAAACAAGAAAAAGCCAAATTTGGTATTCATGTAGTAAAAACAGAATATAAGCAGAATGATACAAAAGTGGAAAACAAGAAAATACCTTATGTATCAGACGATGAAGAGACTATTGAGAACATTTTACAAATATTAAAAGAAAATGTAGTAACACCAATTGCAGTAGAAGATATTCTGCAGGATTTTACGAAAGAAATTATATTATGATAAGGAAGATTTTAAGCAAAAGCTTGCAAATTGTGGAAAATTGGTCTAAAATACATAAGTAAGCAAAATATAAGGAGGATTATATGGCTGATAAATTAGTAATAGTAGAGTCGCCAGCAAAAGCCAATACTATAAAAAAATTTCTAGGAGGAAGTACAAAAGTACTAGCTTCTATGGGACACATTAGAGATTTACCAAAATCGAAAATGGGAATTGATATAGAACACGATTTTGAGCCACAATACATCAATATTAGAGGAAAAGGAGATCTAATCAAATCCTTAAAACAAGAGGCTAAAAAAGCTAAAAAAATATATATTGCAACTGACCCCGATCGTGAAGGAGAAGCGATTGCTTGGCATTTAGCTACGATTTTAAAAGAAGAAGAAAAGAAAGTAACAAGAGTTACTTTTAATGAGATCACCAAAGGTGCTGTGCAAAAGGCAATTAAAGAGCCAAGAGATATCGATATCAATTTAGTAGATGCCCAACAAGCAAGGAGAGTTTTGGATCGAATTGTAGGATATAAAATGAGTCCTGTATTGTGGAAAAAAGTAAAAAGAGGGTTATCTGCTGGACGTGTGCAATCAGTTGCTGTTAAGCTAATAGTAGATAGAGAAGAAGAAATTGAAAACTTTGTGCCAGAAGAATACTGGAATTTATATGCTAATTTACAGGAAACAGAAAGTAAAAAAGAATTTGAAGCAAGATTTTATGGAAAAAATGGTAAAAAGCAAGAAATTCATTCAGAAGAAGAAATTAATCAAATTTTAAAAGATTTGAAACAAGCTAAATATATTGTAAATGAGGTGAAAAAGGGAGAAAAGAAAAGAAACCCAGCACCACCATTTACAACAAGTACCATGCAACAAGAAGCTTCTCGAAAATTAGGATTTACTTTGAAAAAAACGATGTCTGTTGCACAAGGATTATATGAAGGGGTAAAAATTCCAGAAAAAGGATCTGTTGGTTTAATTACTTATATGAGAACCGATTCTACAAGAATTTCAGAAGAAGCAAGAGCAACGGCTAAAGGTCATATAGTAGCTACTTATGGAGAAAAGTATTATGAAAATCGTTATTATAAAACAAGTAAAGAAGCACAAGACGCCCATGAAGCGATTAGGCCTACTTATGCAGATTTAGAGCCTGATCACATAAAAGATTATTTAACAAAAGATCAATATAAATTATATAAATTGATTTATAACCGATTTATGGCAAGTCAAATGACAGCAGCCATTTATGATACAATGGCAGTTTCCATTGATGCCAATGGATATACTTTTAAAGCCAATGGACAAATGATCAAATTTAAAGGCTTTATGACATTGTATGTAGAAGGGACAGATCAAAAGGAACAAGAAGAAGAGGGATTGTTACCAGAATTAAAAGAAAAACAAGAATTAAAATTGAAGAAATTAAATCCAAAGCAGAGTTTTACAGAACCACCACCAAGATATACAGAAGCTAGTCTTGTTAAGGCATTAGAAGAAAAAGAAATTGGTAGACCAAGTACTTATTCACCAACCATTACGACTATTTTGGAAAGAAGATATATTGAAAAAGTGCAAAAACAATTGTGGCCTACGGAATTAGGAAAGATTGTTAACAAATTACTAACAGAGAATTTTACAGATGTTATTAATGTAGAATTTACAGCTAAAATGGAAAATGAATTTGATGAGATTGCCAATCGGAAAAGAAGAATGGAAAAAATCGATTCGAGAGTTTTATGGACCGTTTCAGAAGGAAATTGAAAGGGTTGAAAAAGAATTGGAACATGTAGAACTAGTAGATGAGGTATCAGATGTACAATGTGAAAAGTGCGGAAGAATGATGGTTTATAAATTTGGTCGATATGGAAAGTTTTTGGCATGCCCTGGTTATCCAGAATGCAAAAATGCAAAACCAATTATAGAGACAATTGATGTGCCATGTCCAAAGTGTGGAGCGACAGTACAAGTAAGAAAGACAAAAAGAAAGAGAAATTATTATATTTGCGAAAATAATCCTGCTTCTTGTGATTATATCTCTTGGAATAAACCGAAAGAAGGAGAAAAGTGGAATCCAGAGGAAGCTGAAGAAGTGAAAAAAGAGACTACCAAAAAGACTGCGAAGAAAAAAACGAGAGCCACCACCAAGAATACAACCAAAAAATCGACTACGAAAAAGACTAAGTAAGTAGTGAGTGTATTTATAAATTTCAAAGCTAACGGCAATATTTAATGGTTGTAATTGCTTAACCTGTATGGTTTTACTAATAAAAGTTTATTATATTTTTTAGGAAGTATAATAAACTTTTTAGTTAAAATTAAGAGGCTGAACAGTACCTTTAAATACGAATTTTTGAATGATTGCGATATTTTCTTGACAATTAATGATAAATTTGTTATTATTATAAATGCATTTAGGAATAAAATAAACTAAATGTGAATATATTTTATAAGGAAACGCGGGAATAGCTCAGTTGATAGAGCGCTGCCTTGCCAAGGCAGAGGTCGCGGGTTTGAGCCCCGTTTCCCGCTCCAAATTTTTTATAGGGCATTAAGCTAAGTTGCTAAAAGTGGCGTTGTAGCCAAGTGGTAAGGCACGAGTCTGCAAAACTCTGATTCGGCGGTTCGAATCCGCCCAACGCCTCCAACGACGTTTCTGTTCGAACTAATAGAACAGATAGATATGAAAATCAATCAGTAAAATGGTTGATTTTTTTGTTTGTGAAAAAATCTTCCAACAGAAAGGAGGATTATTTTTATGGTTAAGATAATTAATATTCTAATGACATTTATATTACTAACTTAACTAAAAAGATTAAATTATCAGAGTTAGAAGAATACTTAAAAAAATTATAAATGTAAATGTTTGACATTTCTTTAAATCGTGGTATAATGTACTCAATAAAATATCTATATCAGTTCGGAAAAAATATATAGATATATGAGTACTTTGAAAAATTATATTATATTGCATTATTGTATTTTAGCTTATGATAAATGGATTTAAGAGATGTCAAGGGTACTCGTGTATACCTTGATGTCTCTTTTTGTTTTATGAGGAGGTTTTAAAATTGAACGAAGAAAAGAAAAAATGTGGATTGTATATGAGAGTTTCAACAGATGAACAAGCAAGAGAACGGATTTAGTTTGCCAGAGCAAAAAGAAAGATTAGAAAGTTTTTGCAAATTCAAAGGTTATGAGATAGTAGATTATTACGAAGACGCTGGAATAAGTGCAAAAACTGGTAATCATAGACCAGATTTTGAGAGATTAAAAAGTGATATAAAGGCTAAAAAGATAAATACTATTGTTTCTCTAAAGCTAGATAGAATAACCAGAAGTATATTTGACTGGGAAAAACTAATAACTTTTTTAGATGACAATAATGCTTATCTTGACTGTGCTAATGACGAAATAAATACAACAACTGCAAATGGTAAAATGATTTCAAGACTTTTAATGAGTGTTAGTCAAAATGAAATTGAGAGAACTAGCGAAAGAACTAAAGTAGGACTAGCAGGTGCAATAAAGTCAGGACATATTCCTCACGTTGCCCCATTAGGCTATAAGCACGAAGATAAAAGATTAGTTATAGATTATGCCACTAAAGATATTGTAGTTAGAATATTTGACTTATATTATAATGGCTACTCTTATCAAAAAATCAGCAACTTATTTAATGAAGAAAAAGTATTAGAAAAGGATAACTGGAGAGATTCAACTATACAAACTATTCTTGAAAATGAAATATATAAAGGCGATTTTGTTCACGGAAAAAGAAC
>CANONT010000055.1 GCA_947567695.1 uncultured Clostridium sp. | reverse complement strand
TAGCCAATTGTAAATATCATTATTGTAACTTACCCACACGATTTAGAAAATAACCAGTATAGCACATTATTTTACATAATGCAAGACTATTCGAAAATATATGTTAATTATTTAGATATATGTTCAAATAACAATTATTGCTTATTTAGGCTGTAAATTGTAACGTCATCTTTAATTAGAGCTGAGTAACCAAACGACAAAAAGCGACATATAATACAATATAGTATCAAACAAGGTACTATATTGGAGGTGACTTTAACATGGAGCCACAAGAAACAATTTATTGCTATGACAATAGAGAAGAAAAATGCGAGAAAAGAAGAAATTGTCTAGGAATTGTAGCAATTATATTATTAACAGCATTTGCTTTAGTAATTGGATTAATTATTGGAGCAGCAGTAGCAGCAGCTATACTTGCAGCATTACCAGCAGTTATTGTTCTAGCCGTAGTATTGGGATTGTTGTTAATCTTAACGATTATCTTAATGTTCTGTAATAGAAAAAGAGAGAAAAAATGCAAATGTAAATGTTGTTGTTAAAAATAAACCACCTGAAAAGGTGGTTTTTATGATAAATATGAAAAAAGTTCAAAAGTATTATTATGATGACAAGCCTATAAATGGTTCTATAAAATTCCAAACATCATCTTGATAAACTTTTCTTTCGGAAGAAAATGGCAAAGTTTTAATGTCACCAAGGGGATTTAGTTGCTTTTGTAAATTCTTAACTGTTTCATCTACTTTCGTTTTAGCAATTTTATCAGCTTTATTGGCTAGAATCAAACAAGGCAATCCAGATGAAATAATGTAGTTATACATTAATCTATCATTTTCAGTAGGATTGTGTCTAATATCTACTAAAAATATAATTAATGCGATTTCTTTTCGATGGAATAAATATTGTTCAATAAATTTTCCAACTTGTTCTTGTTCTTTTTTAGACATTTTGCTATAACCATAACCTGGTAAATCCACAAAATAGAAACAATCATCCATATTATAAAAATTAATTTGACGAGTTTTGCCAGGTTCACTACTAGTTCTAGCTAGTTTTTTTCGATTAATCATGGTATTGACAAAACTGGATTTACCAACATTCGATTTTCCAACCAAAACGATTTCAGGTAGATCATTGCTAGGGTACTGATTGGGTCGAACAGCAGAAATCTCGAATTTAGGATTTTTTATTAACATTATTAAAATCTCCTTTCCAGGGTTTTGGAGACGAAGGAAAAAATAACCATTAAATTTATATTAATATTAAAGGCATTTTTATAAAACATCATGATTTTTTCCTCCGTCCCCAAAATCATTCCCAAAATCATTTTGTTTCGATTTTTTCTAGTCCACCCATATAAGGTCTTAAAACTTCTGGAATGATAACGCTTCCATCTGGTTGATAGTTATTTTCCACAATAGAAATCAACATGCGAGGTGGGGCAACGACTGTATTATTTAAGGTATGAGCGAAATAGTTTCCATTTTCTCCTTTGATACGGATTCCTAATCTACGAGCTTGTGCATCTGTTAAATTAGAACAACTTCCAACTTCAAAATATTTTTTCTGTCGAGGACTCCAAGCTTCTACATCACAAGATTTTGCTTTTAAATCTGCTAAGTCTCCACTACAACATTCTAGCGTTCTAACTGGAATGTTCATACTTCTAAAGAATTCTACGGTGTAAGACCACATTTTGTCATACCATTTCCAAGATTCTTCTGGTTCACAGACCACAATCATTTCTTGCTTTTCAAATTGATGAATTCGATAAACACCACGTTCTTCGATTCCATGTGCACCTTTTTCTTTTCTAAAACAAGGGGAATAAGAAGTCATAGTATAAGGCATATCTTCTTTTTTCAAAATTTGGTCTTTAAATTTACCAATCATAGAATGCTCGCTTGTACCAATTAAATATAAATCTTCTCCTTCAATTTTGTACATCATAGCATCCATTTCTTCAAAACTCATAACACCTGTTACCACATCAGAACGGATCATATAAGGAGGAATACAATAAGTAAACCCCTTGTTAATCATAAAATCTCTTGCATAAGTTAAAACAGCTGAATGAAGTCTTGCGATATCTCCCATAAAGTAGTAAAAGCCATTTCCTGCTACTCGTCTAGCACTATCCAAATCAAGACCACCAAGAGATTCTAAAATTTCACCATGAAAAGGAATTTCATAATCAGGAACAACAGGTTCTCCATATTTTTGAATTTCTACATTTTCGTTGTCATCTTTTCCAATAGGGACAGAATCATGTATGATGTTAGGAATTTTCATCATTCTAGCTTTTATTTCTTCTGCATATTGATTTTCTAATCTTTCATTTTCTGCTAGTTTTTCATTAATGGCATTTACTTGTGCTTTTATTTTTTCAGCTTCTTCTTTATTGCCAGATTTCATTAAGCTACCAATTTGATTACTAAGACTTTTCCTTTCTGCTCTTAAATTGTCACCATTTAATTTAGATTCTCTATTTTTAATATCTAAATCAAGAATTTCATCCACTAAAACAAGTTTATGGTCTTGAAATTTCTTTTTGATATTTTCCTTCACAATATCTGGTTTTTCTCTTAAAAATTTAATATCGATCATATCATTACCTCCTATGTGCAATGGGGACGTTTCCTTTTGCACATTTTCATTTTTATATGGAATGAGCCAATTATATAATATTTTTTGATAATTAGCAACAAATTGGGAAAAATAAAAAATATAATAATTTTGATGATAAAAATAGTTATAAAACGAGGAGAAGGAAGATGTTTTTTGAAATTGCAAAGTTTATTCTGTATTCTGCATTGGTTGTATTGATTGCTAAGTACATTTTGGTTATCACTTTGAGAAAGCTAGCAGAAAATTTAAATTTAAAGCCAAAGACTGTGGGGGATATTGCAGGTTATGCCACTTCTATGCCAGAACTTTTGACTATTACGGTTTCTAGCATGAATGGGTTAATGGGAAGTAGTATTTTTAATATTTTAAGTTCTAATATTATTAATTTGGTTCAATATATGGCATCTATTATCATGAATAAAAATAGGAAAGCTTTTACCAATAAAGCAATTAAAATAGATATTGTATTAGTGTTAATTACGATAATAATTCCCTTATTTTTAGTGTGGTTCAAGATAGAAATGAATCTAATTATTGTTCCAGCTTTTTTAATTTTATTCGCCTTATTTCTTTATTTAAATAATAATGTTCACAAGTTATATTTACAAAAGGAAGATGAACAAATAGAAAAACAAATTAAAGTTGAGAAAGAAAAGGAAAAAGGAAATACTAGAAAAACACTACTTTATATTACGATTTTGATTGGCACAGGCTTTTTGCTATATGTGATAGGAGAATTACTGGGAGATACTTTAAATAGCCTATGTCATCAATTTAATATTTCTGAGGTTATCATAGGAATTTTACTTGGTTTTATTACGAGTATACCAGAATTGATTACTTTTTTTGAGTCACAGAAACATTACAAATTGCAGAACGATGAGGTTATGCTTGGTGTGGTGGAGGCTACGAATAATCTTTTGACGTCTAATATTTTAAATCTATTTATGATTCAATCGATAGGGATTTTGATTTATGCAATATTTTGAAAAATGCTTGACAAACTACTATTAAATATTATATAATAAAAAACGTTACAAGAAGAAGCAAAGCTTCTCACCTAATCCAAACGAGGAAAAAGGTTAGAAATTAAATAAATGGAAAGCGATATGCTTGCGTTTTATTTTGATTTGACTTGTAACAAAGTCAAATTTTTAATTTTTATGGAGGTGTTTTCAATCAAACAAGATTTACCAATCAACAGACAAATAAGAGCCAAAGAAGTACAATTAGTAGAAGATAATGGACAAAAGGCAGGATTAATCTCATTTGAGGAAGCTTTGGAAAAAGCAGAAAGTAAAAATTTAGATTTAGTACTAGTTGCGCCAAATACGAATCCACCAGTTTGTAAAATTATGAACTATGGAAAATACAAATTTGAGCAAGCGAAAAAGGAAAAAGAAGCGAAGAAAAAGCAAAAAGTTCTTGAAATAAAAGAGTTAAGAGTAACCCCTAATATTGAAGAACATGACTTTAGTTTCAAATGTAAAAATGCGAGAAAATTCTTGACAGATGGAAACAAAGTAAAAATAACAGTTCGTTTTAGAGGAAGAGAAGTCAATAACTCAAAAGCGGGAGAAGTAGTATTAAATAAATTTATTGAAGCTTTGGAAGATATTGCAACTGTTGAAAAATCACCTAAATTAGAAGGCAGAAATATGTTTACTATTTTAGCTAAAAAAGCAGATAAATAAATTATTTGCAATATAAAAGTAATAAATGAAAGGAGTTGTCATCATGCCAAAACTAAAAACGAATAAAGCTGCTAAAAAAAGATATTCTTTAACAGCGACAGGAAAAGTAAAAAGAACAAAATCAAACAGAAGACATCTATTAGCCAATAAGACAAGTAGACAAAAGAAATCAGGAAAGATTCAAAATGCTTATGCTGATAAAACATGTGAAAATACAATCAAAAAATTATTGCCTTACGGTAATTAATGATTTATGAAAAGGGAAAAATACTAATTCATAAAGGAAGGGGTATACTGTAACCTGAATGAATACATCATAAGAAAAAGTGTGTCCCTGTCAAATAGAAAAGGAAGGTGAAAAATAAATGGCAAGAGTAAAAACAGCTAGAACAACAAGAGCAAGACATAAAAAAATATTAAAACAAGCAAAAGGATATTATGGAGCAAAAAGTTATCGATTTAGAAATGCGAATCAAGCAGTTATGAAATCTTTAGCATATGCGTATGTAGGAAGAAAAGATAAAAAAAGTAATTTTAGAAAATTATGGATAGCAAGAATTAATGCAGCAGCAAGAATGAATGGAACAACTTATAGTAAAATGATTGCAGGATTAAAAAAAGCAAATGTTACTATTAATAGAAAAATGTTAGCAGAAATCGCTGTAACGGATCCAAAAGCATTTACTGAAATTGCAGAAGTAGCAAAAAAAGCATAATGAATATGCTTTTTTTTGATCTTTTATTGTTTTTTCATTTTAGGTTTTGAAATTAAAGAAGCTAAGTAACCAAAGAATACCGCAGCAGCAATTCCACCAGCAGCAGCTTTCACACCACCAGTAAAGCTACCCACTAAACCACTTTGTTGCACTCCTTCAATAGCGCCTTTAGCAAGATTATAGCCGAAACCAGTAAGGGGAACCGTAGCACCAGCACCAGCAAAATCGACTAGATATTGATAAATTCCTAGACCGCCAAGTACAGCACCTGCTGTAACAAAAATTACAAGTATTTTGGCTGGGGTAAGTTTGGTTTTATCAATTAAGATTTGTCCAATAATGCAAATGATACCGCCAGTTACAAAACATTTCAATAACATTGTCCAATCAAAAACGTTAGCCCAATTTACATCCATAAGATTTGCTCCTTTCTTCAAATAAGGAATTGGACATGGAGGGAGATAATGTCCCCACGTCTTATCTATCCTTGTTTAGATTTCTATACTAACTGCATGTGCAATTCCTGGAATACTTTCTCCTTGTTGAGAAGTAGTTGAGTTTGTTAAAGCTCCCGTTGCAATTAGCAGTATTTTCTTTAATTTTCTTTCTTTTAATTGTTTAAATAAATAACCTGAGAATACAGTTCCACAGCATGCACAACCACTACCGCCACAATGTGTATCTTGTGCATTTTTATCAAAAATTAGAACCCCACAGTCATTATAATTTGATTTAATGTTATAACCTTGGGATTTTGCAATGTCAATGGCGATATCTTTTCCAATATGACCTAAATCCCCACTAACAATCATATCATAATAACTAGGATTTCTTCCTGTATCTAAAAAGTGAGTAATTAAGGTATCAGCGAAAGCAGGTGCCATGGCGGCTCCCATGTTATTTGCATCTTTAATTCCCATATCTACAATTTTTCCAGGTGTAATGTGAGTAATATAGGGACCTTGTCCGTCTTTGGCTAAAATAGTGGCACCTGAACCTGTGACAGTCCATTGACTTGTAGGAGGTCTTTGGTTTCCTAATTCTAGTGGGAAACGGAATTGCTTTTCGGCACTACAAAAATGACTTGAGGTGGCACATAATACATGATTAGCAAAACCTTCAATGGTCATAGCACCTAAACACATGGATTCTACAAAGGTAGAGCAAGCTCCAAATACACCAAAAAATGGAATACTCAATTCTCTTAATCCGAAACTAGAAGAAATACATTGATTTAATAAATCACCTGCAAACATACAATCTATTTCATTGGCCGCTACACCAGATTTTGAGATAACTGTATTTACGGTTTCCTTTATAATTTTACTTTCTGCTTTTTCCCAAGTTTTTTCACCCCAAAATTCATCGTCAAGGGTTTGATCAAAATATTTAGCCAGTGGTCCCTGAGACTCTTTGGGACCAACAATGGAAGCACAATCTAAAATCGTTGGTGGGGCATTAAATTTTATGGTTTGTTTTCCTAATTTTTCCAAAATATCATCTCCTCTAATGAGACAGTGGGGACAGGTTTATCTGTCCCATAGTTTGTTATATTGATAAAAATTCGCATGGTTTGAGTTGTTTATGAGACAAATGAGACCTGTCCTATTGTCTCAATTTTTAGACTAGTGTCATGCTTTGTGTATTGAATATTAAATATACAATTCCTACTAAGATAGAAGCTGAGATACCAAATACTAGAACAGGTCCAGCGACAGTGAACATTTTTCCGCCAACACCCATGACATATCCTTCTGATTTGTATTCCATGGCTGGTGATACAATGGAATTGGCAAATCCTGTGATAGGGATTAGGGAACCAGCTCCAGCGAATTTTCCTATTTTATTAAATAAGTTGAGCCCTGTTAAAAAGGCAGAAATTCCAATTAGTAAAATGGAAACAATTGTACCTGAAGTTTGTGTATCAAATCCTCTTTCTTTACATATATTAAGTATAACTTGTCCAATTGTACAAATTAGTCCACCAACCCAAAAGGCATTGAAACAGTTTTTTAAAAGGGGTGAGTTGGGGGATTTTTTGTCTACATATTCTTGATAAGTTTGTTTGGTTTCTAATGGGTTCGTACTCATACATACCTCCTAATTTTTGTTTCTATTTAAATCAAGAGAAAAACTGATATCTAAGTCTACAAAATATTCTATAATTTTGTCACCATCGATGCTCGCTCTTTGCTCTATGATTTTTACTTCTGATAGATAATCAATTGTCTTGGAAGCTTCTGATATTGCTTTTACAATAGCGTCCTTCCAAGATACAGTAGAATTACCTGTTATCATTAAATGCTTTTTTATATCCATAATCGACCTCCAAAAAATCTTTTATCAATATCTTTTCCGGATTTTAGAAAAAATATACAGGAGGAGTGGAAAATTTTATAAAAAAAATATATAATCATTAAAAATAGAAATGTCTCCACTGGTTCCGAGATAAAATGGGGACAAGTGCTGAGGAGTGTTTAAGGAAGGGC
>CANONT010000054.1 GCA_947567695.1 uncultured Clostridium sp. | reverse complement strand
TAATGTAAGAATAACTGATACAGTAACCAAAACAACAGGAAATGTTCCAACCTTAACCGAAGCCAATATTTCGGTATTACCAGACAAATCATCACTAACCAAAGAAGATGTATTGGTAACAGTAGAAAATACACAAGAATCTGAGTTTAAAGTACTATACTCAACTACGAATCCAGAAGATCCAAATAGCTGGAAAGACTATACACCACCAATAACGATGACAGAAAATGGTGTTGTTTATGCAAAATTAGTTGATTCATCTGGAAACACTGGTGGCTACGCAACATTAAATATAACGAATATTGATAAATTACCACCTATTCCAAATGCTAATACGATTGTTACTGCTAAAACTAATACGACGATAACTATTACAGCTAATTACAAAGATCAACCAGCAACATCAACCTATGCTTGTAGTGGAATGGCAGGCTATCAGTTCTGGATAGCAAGCACAGGAACTTGGAGTGATTTACAAACAAGTGGACAATATAAGTTTACTGGATTGTCACCAAATACAGATTATCAGGTTAAAGTAAGAGCACTGGATCGAGTAGGAAATGTGACAGAAGAAACTTTGACAGTAAAAACCTTCTCTCAAGCCCCTTCTTTGACATTATCATCATACAGCGGAAAAGTGCTTACTGGAAATTCTGTAAATGTGACGATAGGTGGTCAAAATTATGGAACTTTGAGTTGTTCGACTGCTAATGGAAGTATAGCCACAGCAACTTTAAGCGGAAATACTTTAACGGTAACGGGTGTTAGCACAGCAAATGGAACCCAAAGTACAACGATTACAGTGACAGGAAGTAATGGTGTGAGTGCAACTTATACGATAGAATCGCATAAACATTATGGTAGTTCAACATCAGGTGGTGGATGTTATATAGCACAAACAGGATATAATGCTTGTACTGGAACTAGAAATGCTGTAACTTGTGGTGGCAGTAAAACTGGTATAGCTTGTGGCGGGGAACTTACCCTTTCGGCTTGTGGATGTTCTTCTTATGCATATTCTACGAAAAAGTGTACAGGTATGATGATACTGATTAGTTCTACATCAGGTAATTCTAACTATCAGTGTGATACTTGCGATGCGACTAATTTTCAATTAGGTATTGGTCCATCTTCGTATAAATGTTCGGCAAATGTAGCTCTCAGTGTTTGTTTGATTTGTGGTATGGAATACCCTAGAGACTCTGCTCCGTCATATTGTACTAACTTAACAAAATATTCATGTAATAAATGTGGAAAGAATGATTATTCTTCTCCTGGAACTTGTACAAACATCACTACCTATAAATGTAACACTTGTCAACAAGTAAGTTCATCATCAGGAAGTTGTACAAATATCAAATACTATGAATGCAATAAATGTCATCAACAAGGTTCAGCAGGAGCCTGCACAAATAGAATACCATATACATATTACACTATGAACTGTGGCTTCCCAGAAAATTGAATTAAAAAAGAGGCTAGAATAGAAAAAATTATGTAAGTAAAAAACTTTCCTTGATATTTTATTATATCAAGGAAAGTTTTTTATATCTTGTAAATTCTTTTTTAGATAATAAACCCTTTTTGTCAGTTAATTATTTTATTCAATTATTTCTAAATTAGCAAACTTTGCCATCAATCTCTTATGTCCTACTTTATCGAAATTAATATCAACTTTTAGATCTTCTCCTTCTGGTTCTACTAAACGAATGGTACCTTCTCCAAACTTTTTATGGAACACTCTTATGCCTGCCTGATATTGTGTTAAATCAACTGCTTTTTTATTGGTTGCTCTTTTTCCTAAGCTATTTAAAAAGTTTTCTGCTGTTCGGAAAGCAAAATTGCTATTACTTTTAGCTACCATAACTGGTTCTTTTTCATTTACTTTGTAAGTTTTTATACTGCTATTGTTTTTGCTTCCATAGCTCCAAGTATAAGGAGAATCCTTAAACATTTCTTCTTTATTAGAGGTTTGACCAAATGCTTCTTCATATCCTTCTAATAATTCTTCAGGAATCTCTTGTAAAAACCTTGAAATTGGATTATAACTTGTTGAACCAAATACTGTTCTTTGTTTACTACAAGTTAAAAATAAATTTTCCTTCGCCCTTGTAATTCCTACATAACATAGCCTTCTTTCCTCTTCCAATTCCTTTGGTTCCATCATAGATTGATGCCCTGGAAAGATTCCCTCTTCCATTCCTACTAAAAATACAACTGGAAACTCAAGTCCTTTGGCACTATGAAGAGTCATCAATGTAACAGATTCTTCCTCTTCTTCCATATTGTCTAAATCACTAGATAAGGTAATGCCCTCTAAAAATTCGCTTAAAGAATTTTCTGCAAACTCTTCTTCAAATTCGATGGCAACTGTTAAAAATTCATCTAAGTTGGCTATTCTGTTTTCCGCTTCTATAGTATTTTCTTGTTCCAACGATTTCGTATAACCAGATTTTTTTAAGGTCAGTTTAATTAATTCTGAAATTGTTAGCTCATCTTTTTTGTTTTTTAATTCTTCCATAATGTTAACAAATTCCCTAGAATTTAAGTATACTCTGTTCAATCCATATTCATCTGCTTTTGTAATCACTTCATACATGGAAACTTCGTTGGTAATGGCCAATTGTTCTATTTTATCTAAGCTTGTCTTACCAATTCCTCTTTTGGGCTCATTGATAATTCTCTTTAAACTTAAATTATCGTTGCTATTTTGTATTAGTCTCAAATAGGCAATGATATCTTTAATTTCTTTTCTCTCGTAGAATTTCAATCCACCAATGATTTTATAAGGAATATTTTCCCTTCTAAAAATATCTTCGATTGCTCTGGATTGTGTGTTCATTCTGTATAAGACTGTAAAATCAGAATATTTATAATATTCTTCTCTTTTTAAATGTTCCATTTGTTCTACAATATAAGCACCTTCATCATATTCATTATCTGCTTGGTATACATGTGGCAAATTTCCTTTGTCATTTTGTGTCCAAAGTTCTTTTTTATATTTAACTTCGTTATTTTTAATAACACTATTGGCAGCTTTTAAAATGTTTTGTGTACAACGATAGTTTTGTTCTAATTTTATGATTTTAGTTCCTGGGAAGTCTCTTTCAAAGTTCAATATATTTGAAATATCAGCTCCTCTAAAGCTGTAGATTCCTTGGTCATTATCACCCACTACTGTAATATTTCCATTTTTTGAAGCAAACAATGTTATTAAAGTAAATTGCGCTTTGTTGGTATCTTGATATTCATCGACTAATACATAGTGGAATTTATTAGAGTAATATTCTAGCACGTCTGCATTTTCCATCATAATTTTTATGGTATAGTTAATAATGTCATCAAAATCAATCGCATTATTTTCTCTTAATCTTTTTTGGTATAACTCGTAAACTGTTGCAATTTTCTCTTTTCTAAAGTCTCCGCTAGATCTTAATGTATATTGTTCTGGTTCTAACATCTCATTTTTAGCATTACTAATTTCTGATAACACACTTCTGTCTGTAAATAGTTTATCATCTATGGACAGGTCTTTTAAACATGCTTTGACTAGTGCTCTTTGATCGGTTGTATCAAATATAATAAAAGAGGAATCAAATCCTATTCGATCAATAAATCTCCTTAAAATGCGTACGCAAATGGAGTGAAATGTTCCCATCCAAATGTCTTTTGCTGGATCTCCTACTAAATTGGCAATTCTTTCTTTCATTTCATTAGCTGCTTTATTCGTAAAGGTAATCGCTAAAATGTCCCATGGTTTCGCTCCTTTTTCACCTATTAAGTAAGCTATTTTATGGGTTAATACTTTCGTTTTTCCACTTCCTGCTCCTGCTATTACTAAACATGGTCCTTCTGTATTGATAACAGCTTCGTATTGTTTGTCATTTAATCCTTCTAAAACGTTTTTCATTTTTTTTCTCCTTCTAATGATTGACTTTTTTATTTTTTGTATTATACGCACCACCTCACATTCTATGTAGCTGGTAATCACATTCTGCTCTCTTTTATTTTCTTGTTAAATTATACAATTACTAGTTTTAAAAGTCAATAGAAATGGCAAAATTTTCAAACATTTTTTCGGCTTCCATGAAAGAATTATTGACAATATTGATATAACTTATAAGATGGATTCGCATGCTACTCGGTTCCTAAATTGCTGTTGCAAATATACCAATTAAAAATCCTATCATATTTCCGTACAGCAGTCATTCTTCCATGATATAAACTATTTGCCTCTGGTACTAATTCCCCTGATACGATATATAACATAGCACCAGCTGCAAAGCTTAAACATATACTAATTACTTCTTCTGATATTGACCCTACAATGGCACCAAAGAAGGCTCCTACTCCTGTTGTTACTCCTGATAATACAACATAGAAGATTACTTTTGCTATTTTCATGCCTCCGTTTTTCATGGGTACTGCCATGGAAATACCTTCTGGTTGATTCTAAAATAGACAGTTTTAATTCTTTGTTTCGACTGATCTAATATTCAATATTAAATTAGTCATTTTTTGTATTGTTGGCATTAATATCATTTAATTTCTTAAAATTAAAAATGATATCTACTTGTTTATCTTGATGTATTTCTATTTTATTAATGATTACTTTCATAATTTCAGGTGTTGGCTTTTCTAATTTTAAAAATTTTTTCACAACTTTTTCTATTTCTTTACTATTATCTTGCCTAGCATCTTCTTTTTTGTTGTTTAACTCTTTGTATTCCTTTTCTTTTTGATTTACTTCTTTTATTAGCTTATCAAACAATCTATTATACATTTCTTCGCTTATTTTATTATTTAATTTGTCAACATACATTTTGTCTATGTTGTCTTTTATAAGGTTAATTTCGGTTTGCTTTTGTTTGAGCATTTTTCCATAATCCTGTTTTGTTCGATTGTTTTTTATGTTCCATTCTATTTTCTTACTATCGATTGCTAAAAACAAATTCTTTATGTATTGTAGTATTGTTTTTTCTAATGCTTCATAACTAAATCCATGTGATGTGCAAAGCCCTAATTTTGAGTTTCTACGATAATTATTACATATCATAAACATATATCCATTTTTCTTTCCTCTTACTCCTATTTTGTGTTTGCACTCATAACAAAATAATAGTCCATCTAATAAAAATTTGTGTTTTTTTTCATTTCTATTGTATTTTTGCACAATTACCATTTTTTGTACTTTATCAAAAACTTCCTTATCAATGATTGGTTCGTGTGTGTTTTCCACAATGTTCCACTGTTCCTGTGGATTACTTCTTAATTTTCTGTTTTTATAACTTATTCTACTTCTCTTATTTTGCACAGTATTTCCAATATATACCTCGTTTTTTAAGATGTTTTTGACTGTTTTATTTTCCCAAAAAGTTACTTTGTTATACCTTATTTGATTCGCTGTTGGTATTTTATTATCATTTAGATAATTTTTAATGACTCCTACTTCTTCTCCGTAAGCTGGCCTTATGAAAAATAGTTTTTACAATTTCCGCTTCTGGCTCACATATCATTAATTTGTTTTTATCATTTGGGTCTTTTACATATCCTAGTGCTGTTTTTCCTCCTACCCATTTGCCTTGTTTTTGCATAGTATGTAAGGCTGTCCTAATCTTTTTGGATAAGTCTTTGGAATACATATCATTTAAGATAGATTTAAATGGTGCTATATCATTATTACCATTATTAGTCGCAAAAGTATCAATTCCATCTGTTACAGAAACATATCTCACTTCATGCTCTGGAAACCATTTTTCGATATACTCTCCTGTCTCTATGTAATCACGACCTAAACGTGATAAGTCTTTTGTTATGACCATATTTACTTTTCCATTTTCGATATCTCTAATCATTCTTTGGAAATCTGGTCTGTTAAAGTTTGTCCCCGTATATCCTGGATCAATGTAAGTATCTACTAATTCATATTCCCATCCTAAATTTTCTACATATTCTGTTAATAAAGATTTTTGGTTGGTAATACTTTCGCTTTCATCAAATCCTTTGTCTACATCTTCTTTCGATAATCTTATATAAATTGCTACCTTATAAATTACTGTTTTTATTGTTTCAAGCATTTTTCCTCCTTCCCATGCTTGATAAAAAACGGAATTAAGATTTTCTAAAACTCCTTATGTTGCTAAGAAAATCTAAATTTCGCATATTTATTCTGTAAGGAGCTTTTTCTCGCTTTGCTCGAAAATTCCAACAGAATAAAAAACAACGATTTGAATTCCTATTAATTATAACTAATTTTTTAAGAAATCCAAATACTGAAATAATAAAAATTTATTATCCATTTTTCTCTAATAGATCAATTAAAAAATGAGATATTAAATTTTCGATTTCTTCACCCTTTTCATCAAAATACACATTAATTTTAAATGTTTCGTTCATATTTTCTCCTGTTAATTTATTAATATTTATTCAATTTATATGCTAAATAAAATTTATTATTCACATATAAATTGTTGATTTAAAGGGCTTATCTTAAAGGTTAACACTATATCTTTATTGTTTTATGGTATTACATTCCTCCTTTCTTTCATTTATTATCACATACTATATACACAGAGGTCTTTTTTAAATTTTTCTTCCTGATTTTAAAAAATTTTTAAGAAATTATCCTCTATTATATATACATCCATATTTTTCGAAAAAACCAACCGTAATTAAAAAAAATTTTTATTTTTTTATAAAAAGTTATGTTTCAGTTATTTAAAATAACTATCAAATTAATATTTTAGAACCGTTAATTATTAAGGTTTTTCTTAATTTATATCTATCAAATTTACTACTTAAAAAATTACCCAATATTTGATATTATTTATGCGAAAAATCTTACATCTATAAAAATTTGACAACAAATAATTGGAAAAAACTTGTAACATTTTATTATGTTCGCTTGTTTTGAATATAAAATTATAGTAATATATTAACAACCTTACGTTAAAGGAAAGGCTAGCCTTTTCTAAAAGGCGGAAAGGGGGTTATGATTTTGAATACTAGCGATTTAATTTTGCATTTTGCTGACAAGTACATAGCAGAAAGAGAAAAAAACATTAGATTACAACAACAATTAGAACAACAACATAAGCAAATGCAAAATGACAACAAAGTTAAGATTAATTAGCTGTATTTAGTCGTAGAGCAGATTCGTGGTTTGCTCTATTTTTTGACAAAAAAATAGCATGTGTATTCGTGGTACACACACTGTCATGATTTGAATACTAGCGATATTCAAAGTTCATTTATTTTGTAATTAAATAATAACATATTCTTTCGCATTTGTCAAATACATTTCTAGGGTTTTCCAATATTTTCTGCATAATAAGTTTGCGCATAAAAGTTATTATCTCTCAACATTTTATCAATAGACTTGAATTTGCAATCTGCAAATTCACAACATAACTTCAGTACTTCTTTTTCATTATCTTTATTTAATACATATCTTTTTATTTTGCTGTTTTTAAATTTAAAGATGAATACCTTATCTTTACCTAGATATTCATTCCAAAATCCATTTTCAAGTGTTTCACATATATATTTTTCAAACAATTCAATCTTATTGTCATCAAAGATAACTCCATAATTATTCCCAAAATATTTGATTTTAACATTATTTTGTTTAAGTATATCAATATTATTAATTCCCATTAGATAACTATAATTCATAATTAGCATCACTCCTTTTTGAATTGTAATTTTAGCCGTTTGCAAAACTCTAAAAGCATTGCAAATACTAGCTTTTTTTATTTATAA
>CANONT010000053.1 GCA_947567695.1 uncultured Clostridium sp. | reverse complement strand
TTTTAGGGTATGCAAAATTTGTCGCCTATTTTACACACCCTATTTTACATTCTCCGCTCAGCTAAACCGTATGATACTTCATCGCAAATTGCGTTGCTCTTTCATGCAGGAGATCAAGTAACTTTTCATGGTCAAAAGCTATGTAAATGTTAAAAAGTACAATAACAAATGTTATACAAAAGCCAACCGAGCTCTGTCCTTTGGACAGAGTTCAATTTTTACTTTTCTATTCTTTTTCTATTTTCTTCGTAATTACCTTCAAAGCCTTCTCTCTTGGTAGCATTACCACATGACCACAACCTTGGCACTTTAATTTAAAATCAACGCCAACCCTTGTAATCTCCCATAACTTGCTACCACAAGGATGCTGTTTTTTTGTTCTTACCACATCACCCAAATTATATTCCATGCGTGTCCCTCTTCTCTCATTTCATGGCTAATTCAAACCTTTTAGCAATTCTATCTTTTCCTAAAACTTGCATAATCTCATACATATCAGGTGTATTCGTTCTACCTGTCAAAGCCACTCTTAGAACCGTACTAACATCTCCGACATGTGCCTTATATTGTTCTGGATTTGCCTTAAATTCCTTTACTTCCTTTGCATATCCCATTTCACCTGCTAACTCTTTAATCTTATCAAACCAAGTTTGTTTGTCATAAGAGTCATCATAATATTTTTCAAGATACAAAGTCAAAATCTTTTTAATGTCTTCTTTATCATTAATTACTTGATAAGGATATTCTTGTAGTTTATCATAAAACTTTTCATCATACATATATTCTATATTTTGCTTCACTTCTGACCATTTTGAAATATCTTTTCTTGGTTTTTTGTTTCCTCTTTCAATGCCGAATACTTTTAATGCATATCCTTTATCTTCTAGCATTTTAGTCAATTCTTCATCATGTTTTTTAGCCCAATTAAGTGCCTCTTCGTATACCTTTTCTGCTGTCATTCTTGATATAACTGTCTTTCCTACATCTAATAATTTAACCATATCAAACAAGGCACCACTCACACTCATTTTATTTAATTGAAGTTCATATTCACCCATTGACTTGTCTGGATTTGCTCTTCTCCAATTCTCAAAATTAGAATTTGCAATGTTTAATAAATATTCTTTGACTGCTTCTGCTGGTATTCCTTCTTCTTCATAATAACTAACTGCTGCTTCTGCATCTTTTCTCTTACTCAATTTTCTCTTATTGCCATTATCATTTTTCATGATTGGTGCAATATGGGCATATTTAGGTGCTTTAAATCCTAGTTCATGGAACAATTGTAAATGTAACGGAACAGAAGATAGCCACTCATCACCACGAATGACATGCGTTGTTCTCATTAAATGATCATCAATCGCATGGGCAAAATGATAAGTTGGTAATCCATCAGCTTTAATAATAACAATATCTTGGTCATTTTCTGGAAAATCTACATTTCCTTTAATCACATCATGATGTTTAATTTTTTTATCTTCTCTTCCTGGTGACTTAAAACGAATGATATAACTGTCACCATTTTTTATTTTTTCTGCCATTTCTTCGACAGTATGATTTCTACATTTAGCCCATACACCATAATAACCAGGCCTAATTTTAGCAATTTCTTGTTTCGCTCTAATTCCTTCAATTTCTTCTGGTGTACAAAAACATGGATAGGCTTTTCCTTGTTCGATCAAATATTTGGCATAAGCTTGATAAATCTCTTTTCTTAAAGATTGTTTGTATGGTCCATAATTTCCTTTTTCTTCCGTCTCAGAAACCATTCCTTCATCTGGTACAATCACAAAATCTTTTAAAGCATTCACAATTCCTGTAATTCCATTTTCCACTTCTCTTTTTTGGTCAGTATCTTCTACCCTCAAGAAAAATACGCCTTCTGTTTGGGCTGTTAATTTTCTCGCAATTAAGGATTGATACAATCCTCCAATATGTACAAATCCAGTTGGACTAGGAGCAAATCTTGTTACCATTGCTCCTTCTTTTAAGTTTCTTTCTGGATATTTTTCTTCATAATATGCTATTTCCTTTGCCTCTGGAAATATTAAATTGGCTAAATCTTTATAATTCATTTTTAAACCTCCATTATAATTGGAATGATCATTGGGTTCCTCTTCGTCTTCATAAAAATATAATCCCTCAGATTCTCTCTAGTAGTAGACTTAATTGTTGCCCAATCAGTAATGCCTCTCTCTTCACATTTCTTAATTTCATGTCTTACAACAGACTTGACGTCATCCATCAAATTTTCTGACTCTCTTACATACACAAATCCTCTTGAAATAACATCTGGTCCAGCAACCACTTCACCTGTTGAAGAATCCATTGTTAATACAATAACGATTAATCCATCTTGTGATAAATGTTGACGATCTCTTAAAACAATACTTCCAACATCTCCAACACCTAATCCATCTACCAAAATTCTACCACTTGGAACAGAACCAGTCAAGGTAGCAGCCTCTTCGTTGATTTCTAATATTCTACCATTTGACATCATAATAATATTATCTTTATCAATTCCCATACTTTGAGCTGTTTCGCTATGAGCAATCAATTGTCTATATTCTCCATGTACTGGGATAAAATATTTAGGCTTTGTTAATGCTAGAATCAACTTTTGTTCTTCTTGGCAAGCATGTCCTGAAACATGTATGGTTTCCAAAGAACTATAAACCACTTCTGCTCCGATTTGCATCAAATCATCAATAACTTTTGATACAAATTTTTCATTCCCAGGTATGGGGGTTGCTGAAATAATAACTAAATCATTCGGTGTTATCTTCACTTTTCTGTGGTCACCAGCAGCCATTCTTGTTAAAGCTGACATTGGTTCTCCTTGGCTACCTGTTGTGATAATTACCAATTGTTCATCTGTGTAACTATTCATCATGTCAATATCAATAAATATATTATCAGGGCATTCAATATAACCTAGTTCTTTTGCTGTTTCTATCATATTGATCATACTTCTACCACATACCGCAATTTTACGATTATATTTAATAGCAGAATTGACAATTTGTTGTACTCTATGAACATTAGAAGCAAAAGTAGCAACCACAATTCTTTTAGTACAATGTAAAAATAGCTTGTCAAACACTTCTCCGATGGAACTCTCTGACATGGTAAATCCTTTTCTTTCAGCGTTAGTACTATCTGACATCAATGCCAAAATACCTTGATTTCCAATTTCAGCAATTCTTCCAAAGTCCATCGTTTTGCCATCAATTGGCGTATAATCCACTTTAAAATCACCTGTGTGTAAGATCGTTCCAGCTGGGGTTGTAATCGCTAGCATAACAGAATCTGGAATACTGTGTGAACTTCTAATAAATTCTACTTTAAAGTTTTTCCCTAAATGAATCGTATCTCCTTGCATGACTTCTGTTAATTTTGTACTTCTCAATAATTTGTGTTCTTCTAATTTATTTCTAATCAAGCCAGCTGCTAGTCTTGGTGCATAAATTGGAATATTAATTTTCTTTAGTAAATATGGCACACTTCCAATATGATCTTCATGTCCATGCGTAATAATTAATCCTTTAATTTTATCTACATTTTTTTCTAAATAAGTAATATCTGGTATAACTAAATCTACCCCTAGCATATCATCTTCTGGAAAAGACAATCCACAGTCTACTACAATCATCTCATTTTCATATTCAAAAACTGTGATATTTTTTCCAACTTCATGGAGACCTCCTAATGGGATAATTTTTAGTTTGGATGCTTTAAAAATATTGTTATTTTTGGTTGTTCTTCTTGTTCTTGTAGAAGTTCTCCTTTTTCTCTCTACTACTGGTTTCTCATCTGCTTTTTCCACATTTTCTGCTTTTTGTGTGGAAACAGCTCTCCCTCTTTCACCTTTTATATTACTCGTATTTCTTTTTTGATATGGTCTTGGCGTTTTTCCTTCCTCCTGATTTTGCGTTCTTGGTGTCCTCTTTCTTTCTTGATAATTTCTTTTTGTCGTTCTCTCTCTTTTTTCATAGCTTCTCTTTTGCTTACTTTCTGATTTTTCTTCTGCCATAATTTCTCCTCTCTTCTCCTTTTTTCTTTATTTTGATTTTATTACTTTTTGTTATTTTTTTATGTATTTTTGTTTTTTTGTATGCAACAAAAATAGCTTGTAATATAACAAACTAATGAACCTAATTTATTTTACCCATGTAATATGAAAGTTTATTCTATTATGTAGCTTTTTCTTCTCTCTTAACTTACATAATCTAAACTTTTATAAATCCGTTCTTTATTATTATTTACATTATTTTTTCTCTTAATACAAATAATTGATCCTTCTCTAAATTATTTTTATTAACCGTAACTTATAATAAAATCTCATTTTCTAGCAACTTGTTTGTTGCTAATACTGTTGGTATTATATTATATTTTTTCATAAAAGTCAAATTGAAATTTTTCTAAAATTTAAAAACTCCCGTATGAACTTACATTCATACGAGAGAACGGCACACTACTGCTTGGCTGACTACTTGTATTCGATAAAATGGCTATCATTCCACTTGTCAAGCTCAAACACACTGTAACATATTTTCCCATCTATTTTCTATTCTATGGTATCTTTCTTTTTTGCCTCTTCCATTTTTTCATAAACATGAATTGACCATAACATAGCTAATACTATCAATAATTGCAACACCATAATAAACCTTGTTCCACCTGTATGAGGTAAAATCTTACTAGTAAATGTATCATCCTTTGACTGATCTACTATATTATTTTCATCTTGCTTACCATCATTTATTTTATCATTAGCTTTGCGGTCTGTGTCTGTCTTGTCATCCTTTACATTATCATCGCCTTTGCTGTCTGTGTCTGCCTTATCATCATTTACATTATCATCGCCTTTGTTGTCTGTGTCTGTCTTGTCATCATTCACATTATCATCACCTTTGTTGTCTGTGTCTGTCTTATCATCATTTACATTATCATCGCCTTTGTTGTCTGTGTCTGTTTTGTCATCATTTACATTATCATCATCTTTATTATCTGTGTCTGTTTTATCATCATTTACATTATCATCGTCTTTGTTGTCTGTATCTGTCTTATCATCATTTACATTATTATCGCCTTTATTGTCTGTGTCATCTTTATCTTCGTCTTTTTGTAAAAGTGTAAATTTACCAATATAATTAGCACCTAAATTTTCGTCCCACATATTCCCCTCATTTGCTAGACGAATACACTTGTAATTATTATCTTTTGTCATATCGCCACTTTCAGATATTCTCAAATATACTTTCCAATCTCCAAGTGACATGTTTTCTGGTAAATCAGTTTCAAAATTGATATTTGTAACTTCCGTAGAATTCCATTTTGTCGCATCTACATTTGTTTTTATTTCATGTGTTTCACCATCTTTAGTAAATACCAATGAAACTACTTTATCATTTACTAAGTTTGCAAAACCTACATTTTCCATCTTCAAATTCAATTTTAATTTCTCGTTTTGTTTTATACTATTTGCTATTTCAGAATTTCTAAGAACAAATCGATATCCCAAATGATTGGCAATATAGGTATATCCCGTTTGTCCTGCATAAACCTTATCTTCACCATCATAAACTTCATTTTTCCAAGCATTAATTACCGTATTATTCCATTCTGCATTCAAATAAGTAGTATGTGTTCTAAAAGCTTCTTTTGACATATATTTAGCTGTATTTAGAGGTGTTCCAGTAGCAAAATTGGCAACAACTTCTCCTCCATATAAAGTATGTTTTGCTTGGTTTTCTAGCCATGCAATTTCTATTTCTCGATTAGCAAAAGTTCCAAGGTCACTTTCTGAACCTAAATAGCCATCATTATATAATCCTACTCTATACGCTTTTGTTCCCTTTTGGGTAACATTTTGATTCAAATCTTTTCTATCAATTCCAAGCCATTTAACATAATAATTAGGAGTTCTAACACCAATTTTTATCTTTTCAGGTGCTGCATCTAACATGGCATCTATTGCCTTACTAACATTATCCGTTGTACAAATCGAACTTGTATGCATTTCCCCCCATGGTCCAAAAAAGCCCAATTCTATGTAAGAAATAACATCTTGATTTGCTTCCAATACTGGCTTTAGCTGAGAAATATGTTTCAGTATCATAGCTAAGGAAGGTTCTGAATTTCCTTTTCCATTAAAATTGTCATAAGCAAATCTTAAAATAATACTGCATCCATTTTTTCTAGCATTACCTAAAGTCTCATTCAAAGCATTTAACGCATCTTCTGTAAATTCTAGATCCTTATTTCCATTCACGGCACCAGAAAAATCTTGAATTCCAATTCTCAAATGAGTTAAATTAGCACGAGGATTAACGGCTTTATTTCCTGTTGGAAGCAATTTTAGAAACAATGTATTATAAAACCCTCTCTCTGGATTATTAAAATTTTCAAGTGTTTCCGTATATTTTATTTCTCCACTTTCTGTTGCTTGGCTAATATTATTCTGAAAACTTATCATCATTAATATCATTCCTAAAATCAATACATTTTTTAATATTTTTTTCAACATTTATTTTCTCTCCTTTTAATTTTCAGATTTTACATAATACTATTATACCATGTTTTGCCAGCATTTACAAGAACAAAAAAGCACTTGATATATTCATTTTGATAAACAAATATATACTTAGTGCTTTTATTTCTATATTAATAGTGATTTTCTCCTCTACCTTCTGGAAGAGCATCTGAATAATCTACTACAATTCTGATTCTGGTTATCGCTCTAATCGCTCTTACAATCTTACTATTTTTAACCCTTTGCCATAAGCTTGGTTTTGCCTCAAATGTAGTATCTTCAACATATTGTTGTTGCTGTTGCTCTTGCTCTTGTACAGCAACTTGTGCAGGTTCTGCTACTACATTTATTTCTGGTTCTTCAATTGGTGTTGGAATTGATTTTAGGGCATCTGCTATTTCAATACCAATATAACTTAAAGCCTTGGATCTATCTTCTATCCTTTCCATATCAATTTCAATATGTAAATTCGTTTCTAAATTATTAATTCTAGCATTTAATAATTTAACAGCATCTTGATAATTTTCTGAATCTTCACCTTTTGATTTTCCTACAATAATTAGTGTTTCTATAATATCTTCTGAAAAAGCATTCGTTGCTCTTTTTACTTGTTCCTTCCAATCTCTTTCTTTATTTTCAGTTGCTTCTAGCAATTCCTTTAATTGCCCAGCTAATGCTATATTTTTTTCTCTTTGTCGAATTAACTCTTCAATCTTTTTTGTATTCTCTTCAAATTGATTAGTTGCAAATTCAACTAAACCATATGCTGCTTTATATACACTTGCAGGAAAATTCTTCTTTTTAGGATATTCTATTAGGTAAGCCTTGATAGACTCAATTAAATCTTTAAAGTATGAATCATCTTCTAGTTGTACGATTTGCTTTTTACTTTTTGGATTGATTAATTTTTGGATTTTATCAATATTAGATAACATCTTTTCTTCTGTGATAACCATTCTCACATTTACTATGCCTGATCTTGTTCTGAATCTTGACATTGTAATGTACCTCCTTTTATCTTACGCATGGTTGCTTTTTAACTTTTACAATTATCATTATACACGAACTAACAAAAAACTACAAGAGATTTTATCTATTTTTTTTTTATTTTTTGATTACACAAATATTACAAAAATGTTACAAAGAATCCCAAAAACCGACATTTACGCAATGTGCAATGGGGACGTTTCTTTTCGCACATGGGCTTCCCCTAGAATGATTGGA
>CANONT010000052.1 GCA_947567695.1 uncultured Clostridium sp. | reverse complement strand
TGAATTTAAACATAAACATAAAGACTTTATTTATGATGATATGGACTCTCCTGATAAAAATTTTCGCTTATATCCTGGTACTTTACGTGGCACTGATGAATGGAACAAATTGTACAAAATTCGTAATGTTGTTGAACAGTCTATTAATCACATTAAAACTAATATGGGAATTGCTGGAAGAAAGACTAGAAATGCTTTAACTACTAAAGCTGATGTTTTATTAGCAGGAATTGCACAATTATTTACTGTCATAATTGCAGATGCTTTGTCTAAACCTCAATACATTAGAAGTATTAAAAAGCTTGCTTGCTAATATTTGGTTTTCAATGTTCAATTTTTTATAATAATCCCTCTGGAAAATTTTAATATTTACCTTTGGGTTATTTGCCATGTTTATTTTTCTTAGTGTCTTTTTGGCTACTCCTATTTCTTTACATTTTTGCTTTAATTTTATGTTACATTATCTTTTTGAAATAGTTTCGCAATTATCTAAATTAGTGTACATAATCTATTATACACTCTCTCATTAAATGTGTCCATATATCTATTCTAACACCATATACTGCATCATCTTGTGGTTTAGATGTTTTTAAACATTTCATTACTTCATATCCTGTTTTTCTCAAAGTTGATGAACCTCTTTTAGATATTTTTCTATGTGTACTGTTAAATAAACCTGATTGAAATGGTGGAGCATCAATCCCTGCATATGCAATTAAGGCTTTTCCACTATGAAATCTTCTTACATCTCCTATTTCCGCCATTAATCTTGGCGCTAATTTATCTCCAACTCCATTCATAGATCTTACAATAGAATATTCTTTTAAACTCTTTGCTATTTCTTGCATTTGTGTTAAAATTTTATCAAGAGTTTTATCAATTTCTTTAACAACTCTTACTGATTCTAAAAACATTATTTTTGTTAATGGTATTTTAGAACTTAATGTCGGGATACCTTCTTTAGCTAAAGCATATATTGAAATCGCTTTTGCTTTGCTCTGATGGTATCCTTTATTTTTAGCCCATTCTAAATAGCTTTCTATAAATTCTTCTTCACTTTTACTTGTAATATTATCAAAATGCCAGTATTCTTCCACAAAATCATTTAATTTGTCCTTTTCTGGATTATCACCACGATTCTTTAATAAAGTTTTTATTTTTGGCATCGTGCGATCTAAAATGTTTGTTAATTCTAATTTGCTATCAATTTTTAATTTCATATAATGTGCATATTGCCTGCCTAAAAATCTTAATTGTTCATACTTTTCCTCATTGACTTCAAATTTTTTTAAATGATACCAATTATCTATTCCATAATTTGCTATTTTTATAGAATCTAGCTTGTCCGTTTTCCCTTTTCTTAAAATTGTACTTGCATATTTTTTCATTAATAAAGGATTAACTACACATACATATAAATTTTGTTCAACTAAATATTGCAATATTGGAAAATGATATCCTCCTGTTGCTTCCATAACAATTCTTACTTCATCATCAAATCTTTTTAGCATAGATGATACTTCTGATAATTCTTTTTCTGTGTGATTAATTTCAAAAGGCGAACTTACTAATTCTCCATAGGGCTTTAATATACATATGGTACTTTTTTCCTTTGATACATCAATTCCTACACTTATCATTTTTTCCCTCCGTTTTTATAAATTTGTAATTGTTTCCACCTTTACTTATTACAATTCATTTTGGTTAGTTACACGAAAGCCTTTTATGGTTTCAACCTGCTTAATCGAACTTTTATAATAAGAGATGGCTAACAGTTTTTGTCTCGGATGTATTAATCCATAATTTCCATCATTAGACCAATTACCTCTCTTATTATAAATAAAAATAAGTGTAAAGTTAATCATTTATATGATTATCAATTACACTTTTATAGTACCAAAATTCCTATAAAAAAATCGCTTTGAAATTTTCAATCCAAAACGATTTTTTTTATTTGGCAACCGCTGTTGCCAAATTACTTATCTGTCATCTTATCTTCTATTTCTTTCTCTATTTCTTCAACAGTTGGTAAATTAGATTTTAAATTTTCTGGTATTGCTTTAATTAGTTCATATTCAGAAATTCCTATTGGTTTATTTATATCCTTTAATGCATATTCTGCTTTTACTTTGTTCTTTTCTTTGCACAATAAAATACCTATAGATGGATTATCTTCTTTTGATTTTAATATATCATCTACTGCTGACAAATAAAAATTTAATTTTCCGTGCAAATTCAGGTTGAAATTCTACTGTTTTTAGTTCTATTACTACATAACATTTTAGTTTTAAATGGTAAAATAATAAATCTATGTAATAATCATCTCCACCAATTTCTAAATGATATTTTCTTCCTACAAAAGCGAATCCAGCACCTAACTCTAGCAAAAATTGAGTTATATGTTTTACTAATTGATCTTCTAAATCTTTTTCTTTGTAATCTTCAGCTAAAGTTAAGAAATCAAATATAAAAGGGTCTTTTAATGTTTGCACTGCTAACTCTGATTGAATAGGTGGCAAAGTTCTTGGAAAATTATGTGTCTTTTCTTCCTTTTTAACTCTATTATACAATCCTGTTTCAATTTGATGTATCATAACAGTTCTTGACCATCCATTCTCTATACATTTGTTAATATACCATTCTCTTTCTTTTATATCTTTAACTTTTCCAATTAATACCATATTATGAGACCAACTTATTTGCGAAAGTATATTTTTTATTTTTTCTTCATCTGTATAATTTTCTGCAAATTGTCTCATGTATCTTAAATTTCTGGCAGAAAAACCTTTCATTGTTGGAAAAGTTTTCCTTAAATCTTTTGATAAATTTCTATTACACCTGTTCCCCAACCTTGTTTTTTCTTTTTATCTACTATTATATTTCCAATTTCCCAATATAAATTTAATAAATAATAATTTGCTGATATAACTGCATTTTGTTGTGCTATTTTTATTTTATCTATTATTAATTCTAAAGTTTCTTTATAATCATTTGGTAAAACTTCATTATTCATAAGTCTAAACCTCCATTCATTAGTATTTTTATATTTTTTTAATTTGGCAACTTCTGTTGCCAAAATTATTATAGCATTTATTTACAAATATTTCATTATAAATTCAAAAAAAGATGAACTTGTATATATTTTTTACAATTCATCTTTCAAATATGTGAAAATTTATAAATTACTAAATTGTTTGTAGGAGGAAACCTTTGCTATTACTACATTTTAATTTTTCGTCATAAGAGAATAAAATTGTGATTACTAACGCAATTAAAGTGATACCTTTTTCTCTCATTTCA
This sequence comes from uncultured Clostridium sp., assembly GCA_947567695.1. Lineage (GTDB taxonomy): Bacteria > Bacillota > Clostridia > TANB77 > CAG-508 > CAG-269. The sequence goes on along the minus strand of CANONT010000052.1, from coordinate 4,683 downwards.
AAACTCCCTCTTTCCTTTGTTTCCTTCTTGTTCATCATTATGTTTTTATATTACAACCTTCTTTCTTTTTATATCACATTAATTATTTTTTGTCTAGTTGTTCTATTAAGTTTCAAAAAAATATAACACTTTTCATGTTATATTTCATTTCGTTAATTCTATAATATTTTTCATAATTTCATCCGTTACTTTATCCAACACTTCTTTATCTTTATTACCTTTATATTGACTAAAATCTAAAGGTTTCCCATAAGTAATCGTAACCTTTCTATTTTCTTTTGTACCGCCTTTGATACCACAAGGAACTACCTTAGCACCACTTCTTACAGCAAAAAAAGCTACGCCATCCTTTACTTTTTCCCCTTTTTCTAATCCATTTCTTGTGCCCTCTGGAAATAGTCCTATACATTGTTGATTTTTTAGTGTTTTCAAGGATTCTTTTATCGCTGTCACATCCTTTTCATCTCTTTTAACATGAATCGCATCAAAAGCCCAACCCAAGAAATTTAGAAATGGATTTTTAGCTAGTTCTTCTTTCGCCAAAAAACGCATATCTCTTTTAGCAGTACATACTATTAATGGCGGATCCAGATAGCTTCTATGATTACCACAAAATATAACAGCTCCTTCTTTTGGTACGTTTTCTAATCCTATAATTTCCGCTTTATAATAAATTTTACACCATAGATACATGGCTCCTCTTACTATCCATTTTATAATAGCTTTTATTGTTTCTTTCATTCTTTATCATCTCTTTCTAGCACTTAAAATAATTATTTCGATTTTATCCTTGCTTTTGTTTCACAATTTCAACAATCGTATCTGTTACTTCGTCAATTGTCATATTCGTTGAATCCATATAAATGGCATCTTCTGCTTTTCTTAAAGGTGCTATCTTTCTAGTCGAATCCTTTTGATCTCTCTGTTTTATACTTTTAAGAACTTCCTCATAAGAAGTCGTTATTCCTTTTTCTTGATTTTGTTGCACTCTTCTTCTCGCTCTCTCTTCTGGCGATGCATCCAAATATATTTTCACATCTGCATTTGGAAATACAACAGTTCCAATATCTCGCCCTTCCATAATGATGTTTTTTCCCTGTGCCATTTTTCTTTGAAGATCTAGCAATTTCTCTCTCACCATTGGTAACATAGAAACAGGAGAAATAAACTGATTAATATCACTTTCTCGGATGCGTTTAGTTACTTCTTGACCATTCAAAAAAACTTGTTCATTTTCCTTTAAGTCAATTTTTATCTGATTTAACATCTCTTTTATTTTATTTTCTTCTTCTATTTCTATTCCTTCTTGAATCATATTTAGCGTAACACAGCGAAACATAGCACCTGTGTCAATATTAATTAACCCTAGCCTTTCTCCTACTTGTTTTGTAATAGTTCCTTTTCCTGAACCAGCTGGACCATCAATAGCAACAATAAATGACATTTTTCTACCTCCTATGCTACTTTTTATAAGCAACTTATCTTTACGCTTAAAAACATGGTAGCACTAAGCTTTCTTAATCTTCTTCCTTTGGGACATAAATATTTTTAGCAATAACATCTAATTGAACAACATTCATAGCGGTTAACTTTTCAATTTCCTTTTGTGCTTTTTGTTTAAATTCTTTCAATCCCTCCATGACATTATAGCCATACAAAATGGTAACTTCCATATAAATCTTAGCACCCTCACCATAATTTTCTACTCTGGTTTTTAATATTTTATAAATCGTTGGCGTTTGGATTGCTAAATATTCTAAAATCTGTCGAAATACTAAGTCTGAAATCGTAAATCTTCCCATATAACTAAAAGTTGGTCTAATAATTGATTTCTCTGATATATAAGGTTGCTTCCCTTTTCCTTTCGATTTAAAAATTTGAAGAGGATCTAATAAATAACCTGAAAAATCTTTTTTAATTTCAAAGGTTGGCACTGGTATTACATGCTTTCCTTCTGTTACTCTAATCCTTCTTGCTGTTTTCATTTCTGCTTCTGTTGCTACATCTGTAATATAAGTTGTCTCCGAAATCTCTGGTAAACCTAAGTTAGCAACAATTTTTTCTACCATTCCATCGGATGTGCCTAAAATCAAAATACTTTGTGGTTTGTATTTTTTTAAGGCTTTGATAATTTCTTCTTTTTCTTTTTCTTCATAAAAAAGAGCATGCTTAACAGTGGCTACTTTGGTAGATGCTTTTTTGGCTGATTCCCCTGCCACTACTTCATTATCTTTAATTAGTAACCCATCATCTATAATGAAATGGGTGTCCTTTTCCCCCGCTACCATTTGTGCTCTATAACTTTTACCCGTCCCAGATGGTCCTACAAAAGCATATACTTTTATCTTGTTGGCAAATGGTAGCTTTTCTTTTATATCTTTTAATATCACTTTACTTCCTCTTTCTTAATATCTATTGTGTAAATTTCTCTTTATCAATTATATTCTATTTACTTTGAAAAAACAAGTATATTATAAAATTCAAGTTATTTTGTTGATATTTTACATAAAATATGTTAAACTATAAATTGTCACAAAATTTTAAATTATCCTAAAGGAGGTTTTTTGTATGAAAAAAAGAGTTTTAGTTTCTGGTTGTAACGGTACAATGGGACGGTTAGTTTGTTCTGCCATTAATAATAGCTCTGACATGTGTGTCATTGCTGGATTTGACAAACAGATTATATGTCCAGCAGGATTTGATTTTCCAGTTTATACAGATCCTACCAAAATTTTTAAAATTCCTGATATTATTATCGACTTTTCTAGTCCGATAGCAACAGAAAGAATTTTATCTTTTGCTTACAACTATTGTATTCCAATAGTTGTTGCAACAACTGGGTTAAACGAAACCACACACTGTCTTTTAATGGACTATGCTAACAAATTTCCTGTATTTCAGTCTGCTAACATGTCTTTTGATGTTGCGCTTTTAAGAAACATTTTAAAAACTGTTTCTGTGCAACTTGCTGATACAGACATTGAAATCAGCGAAACACATCATAACAGAAAAAAAGATGCCCCTAGTGGTACTGCTAAAATGCTAGCTGATACCATCAATGAGGCTCTTGGAAACTCAAAAACTCTAGTATATGGTCGTGAAGGAAAACGGGAAAAGAACGAAATCGGTCTTTCTTCCATTCGTGGCGGTAATATCGCTGGCGAACACACCATACAGTTCTTCGGAGATGCTGAAACACTTGAAATTAAACACACAACATATTCTCGCGAAGTTTTTGCAGAAGGTGCTGTAAAAGCCGCTAGATTTTTATTAACAAAAGAAAAGGGCTTTTATACAATGGATGATTTAATTCAAATGAATTAATAGTTTAATGCACATTATTCTGCACAATTGCGGAAAACGTCATAATCATTTAAAAGTGGTTATGACGTTTTCTTGTATTCATCATGATTTTTTCCTCCGTCCCCAAAATCATCTCACAAGTTCTTTCTTCGTAGCTGTCCACAAGCTGCCTCAATATCAGAACCTAGTTCTCTTCTAATAGTTGCTACAATTCCATGATCATTTAGGTAGTCTCTAAATCTCATAATATTTTCATTCGAACTTTTATCAAACTTTCCATTTTCAATCTTATTAATCGGTATCAAATTCACATGGCATAGCATTCCTTTTAATAATTTTACCAGTTGTTTAGCATCTTCTAAATTATCATTATTGTCTTTAGCTAAAGCATATTCAAAAGATATTCTTCGATTGGTTTTAGCAATGTAATCTTTGCAAGCTTGCAATAGTTCTTGGATTGGATAGGTATTATTCACTGGCATCATACTACTTCTTTTTTGATTATCAGTCGCATGCAAAGAAATCGATAAAGTGCATTGAATATTTTCTTCTGCCAATTGGTATATTTTAGGGACCAATCCACTAGTAGAAATACTGATGTGTCTTGCCCCTATGTTTAGTCCTTTTGGGTGATTGATTAATCGAATCGCCTTAACTACATTTTCGTAATTATCCAACGGCTCACCTATTCCCATCAAAACTACATTAGAAACTCTTTCTCCTGTATCTTGTTCCACTCGTATAATTTGTTCTACAATTTCCCCACTGGTCAAATTTCTAACAAAGTTAATTCCCGTAGAAGCACAAAACTGGCAACCCATTTTACAGCCAATCTGAGAAGACACACAAACACTATTTCCATGATGATATTTCATTAAAACCGTTTCGATCGCATTCCCATCTAATACATCGAATAAGTATTTAATCGTTCCATCTTTGGACTCTTGCTTTTTTAAAATATTAAAATTACATATGGTATAATTGTTTTTTAACTTTTCCCTTAATTCTAATGATAAATTGGTCATTTCATCAAATGATTGTATTTTGTCATCATATAACCATTTGAAAATCTGCTCTGCTCGAAACGGTTTTTCTCCTATTTCCTTTAATTCGTTTTTTAATTCTTCTAAATCATAATCTTTTATATTTTTCATAAATTCTCTTTCTTTCATTCTATTTTATTTCTTATTTTATATCACAAAATAGGCTTTTCTTCAACCATATACAAACAAAATTGCCAAAAGGGACGATCGATCCTTTTTGGCAATTTTCGATCAATATAAGGTGGGTTTAGACAAGTTGTCCCTAATCCATTTGGCATAAATGACGAATGCGACTGAAATAGTTTTACAAATTTTTAAACAAAAGCCATAAAGGGTC
>CANONT010000051.1 GCA_947567695.1 uncultured Clostridium sp. | reverse complement strand
ACAAGAATTAAAAGGAGAAATGAGCGAAGTAAAAGGAACAGTGCATAACTTAGAGGATTCAGTGCAAGAATTAAGAGGCGAGATGAGCGAAGTAAAAGGAACAGTGCATAACTTAGAGAATTCAGTACAAGAATTAAGAGGCGAGATGAACGAAGTAAAAGGAACAGTGCATAACTTAGAAAATTCAGTACAAGAATTAAGAGGCGAGATGAACGAAGTAAAAGGAACAGTGCATAACTTAGAAAATTCAGTACAAGAATTAAGAGGCGAAATGAGCGAAGTAAAAGGTACTGTAAATAAACTAGAAGGTAAAATGCATGTTGTAAAAGATGTTAACATGGTAACCATGCTTCAAAGACAAGAAGAAATTAGAAATGAATTAAAACAAGAAATAAGAGCAATGGGAGATAAATTATGCAACACCATAAACCAATACATAGAAAAACATGAAGTAGAGCATAAAAGAATTGAATACCAAATGGCAGATTTAGAATGGAAAAGCAAAATTGCTAATTAAATAATTTATAAAAACATAGATAAATTGCATAAAATAGGAGAAAAATGAAAATAAATATAATAAGAATTATAAGTATGATATTACTACTAGGAAATTTTTATATCATATTTCAATTTTCTAGTCAAAATGGAGAGGAATCGGGAAATTTAAGTGGGAAAATTGCTAGATTCCTGATAAAACAATTACCAATTGAAGAAACGCAACAAAGTTTAAAAAAGGCAGAAAGTATTATCCGAAAAATGGCACATTTTTCAATTTATACTTTACTGGGTTTTTTATTAATGTTTTTTATTAATACTTATCCAATAAAAGTAAAAGAAAAAATTTTAATTAGTCTTTTGGTTGGAATTTTATATGCTATTTCAGATGAAATACATCAGAAATTTGTTCCAGGTAGAAGTTGCCAGATAACAGACGTTATGATAGATTCGTTAGGAGTGACATTAGGGATTTTTTTACTGTTAATGCTATTGGAAATACATAAAAAAATAAAAATAAATCGTCAAAATATTGCAAAAAGTTTTAATTAAGGGTATACTATAAAAAGGAAATTAAACGAATGAAAAATAATAGAAAGGGAAACAATAGATATATGGAAGAAATAGACTTAAAAGAACTATTTAATATATTTTGGAGTAAAAAAGTTCAAATTATATTAATTATCTTAATATTTATTACAATTGGAGTAATCTATACAGTAGAGTTTACGACACCAATGTATAGTTCATCGACAACTCTCGTATTAGTATCGTCAGCCAATGATACGATCAATACGAATACGATGATAACAGCATCTGATGTTTCGTTAAATTCAAAGTTAGTATCTACTTATAGTGAATTAGTAAAAAGTAAAAATGTATTAAGGGAAGTAATTTCAAATGTAGGAATGGCAGAAGTTAATGAAGATATCCTAAAGAAAGATATAAATGTTAGTGCAGTAGAAGATACAGAATTAATTGAAATAACAGTACAAAATGAAAAACCAGAATATGCGGCTAGGATCGCGAATCAAATTGCAGAAGTTTTTACACAAAAAGTAAAAGAAATTTATAATATAAACAATGTACAAATAGTAGATAAAGCAGAAGTGTCAACAGAGCCATCTAACATTAATCATACAAAAGATATTATTATCTTTGCATCTTTTGGATTAATCATAGCAATCATTTATGTAATTGTAGCCAATATGTTAGATACTACAGTAAAAACAGCTGAGGATATTGAAGAAACATATAGTATACCAGTTTTAGCAACGATACCAATGATAAAACATTTAGGAAACGAAAGGAAGTAGAAGATAATGAAAAGAGAAGTTATCTCACATAAAGATCCAAAATCTCCTATTTCAGAGGTTTTTAGGACATTAAGAACCAATATACAATTTATTAATAATGATAGAAAAATAAAAACTTTATTAGTAACTTCTACTCTTCCTGGAGAAGGAAAAAGCTGGATAGCATCTAATTTAGCTGTTACTTTTGCACAAGCGGGAAAAAAAGTAGTACTAATTGATGCTGATATGAGAAAAGGGAGACAATATGTAATATTTAATACTTCACCAAAGCCAGGTTTGTCAAATTATTTGTCACAGGTAGGAATGGAAGAAAATAAAGACAAGACAAAAGGAATTATAAGTTGCCTACAAAAAACAGAAGTGAAAAATTTATATTTAATGCCAGCAGGCAGTATTCCGCCAAATCCTTCCGAGCTATTAGTTTCCTCTAAAATGATAAAATTGTTAGAAAAATTAAAAAAAGTCTCTGATATTGTTATTATAGATGGAACTCCTTGTGAACTAGTTACAGATGCAATTGTATTATCAAGGATGGTAGATTCTACTGTTATTGTATCAGCACATAAGATAACAAAAAAAGATTCGTTAGAAAGAGTTATTAAAAACATAGAAAATGTAGGAGGAAGGATAGCTGGAGTTGTAATTAACAAGATGCCAATTGCTGGTAGAAAATATGAAGAAAGATATTATTATTATGGAAAAGAAGCAAATAGACAAGATAGTTACGAAATGGTTCCAATTAATCAGGGCAAAGCAAAATTGCCAACAGATCAACCTATGAAAATGGAAAATTTAAGAACAACAGTAGAAAGAAGGAAAAGAGATAAAAAAACAGAAGATATTTTAAAACAAATGAATCAATATATAGATGTAGAAAAGTATAAAAAGGGAGAAAACAATGATTGATTTTCATACACATATATTACCTAACATCGATGATGGATCAAGAGGCATGGAAGAAACCATTCATTTAATAAAAGAAGCAAAACAAGCTGGATTTGAAGCAATTGTTGCAACTTCTCATTATATGGAGGGATATTACGAAACCGATGTATCAGGACGTGAAATATGGATAAATGCTATCTACCAAAAACTGCAAGAAGAAGAGAGTGACATTCCATTATATTTAGGAAATGAAATTTATTTTTCTGAAAATATGATTTCCTTATTAGAAGATGAAAAAGCTTCTACTATCAATGATACGAGTTATGTACTTTTTGAAATGCCGTTAAATATAGAGCCTTTAAATTTATATCATGTTGTATATGAAATGATGCAATATAAATTAGTTCCCATATTGGCACATCCAGAAAGGTATACTTTTGTACAACAAGATCCAGAACTAATCTATGATTTGATCGAAAGAGGTGTCCTAATGCAAGCAAATTATGCCAGTATATTAGGATATTATGGTTCAAAAGCACAAGTGATAGTAAGAAAATTTTTAGAAAATAATATGATTCATTTTTTTGGGACAGATGTACATAGGGCTAATACGATATATCCTAAAATGCCACAAATATTAGAAAAATTAACACAAATAATAGGAAAACAAAAATTGGAGGAATTGTCTAATACAAATCCTAGATTGGTATTACAAAATAAAAGAATAGATTTTAAACAACCGAATAAGATAGAATTAACACTAAAAGAAAAAATGATGATGAAGTGGAAAAGAAAGTAAGGTAGAAGCATGAGCTGATACCTTAAATTTTGCCTATGAAAGGAAGTAAAAATATGAGAAAATATTTTGGAACAGATGGGATAAGAAGAATTGCGAATACAGAATTAACACCAGAATTAGTATATAAAGTAGCAAAAGCAGGAGCTTATGTACTAGCTAAGCATACAGATCATACACCAACTATTTTGATAGGAAGAGATACTCGTATATCAGGAACGCTAATTGAAAGTGCTATGGTAGCAGGCTTTTTGAGTTATGGAGCAAATGTTAAATTATTAGGTGTATTACCAACACCAGCAGTTGCCTATTTAACAAGAAAATTGAATGCCGATGCTGGTGTTGTTATCTCTGCATCGCATAATACATACGAGTTCAATGGAATTAAATATTTTAGCAATCAAGGGACGAAAATTCCAGATACCATTGAAGAAGAAATTGAAGAAGTTATGGATTTAGGAAAATTAGAGGAACTAACAGCTGTGAATGATAAAATTGGTGTTTCTGAATACGCCTTGGATTTGCTAGAAGAATATGTTTATTTCTTTAGAAAACATTTTGATGACATGATAGAAAAAAATCTAAGAGATGATTTTGTTGTTGGAATTGACACAGCTAATGGAGCTACATCAGTTGTGGCAGAAAAAGTTTTTAAAACTTTAGGTATAAAATATAAAATCGTAAACAATCAACCAGATGGCATTAATATTAATCAAAATTGTGGATCGACTCATTTAGAAGGTCTTAAAAAATTTGTACTAGATAACCAATTAAGCCTAGGCGTTGCTTATGATGGAGATGGCGATAGATGTTTGGCTATTGATGAAAAAGGCAATGAGATAGATGGAGATAAGTTATTAGCTATTATTTCTAATAATTTAAGAGAAAAAGGAAAATTAAACAAAGATACAATAGTGACCACTGTTATGAGTAACTTGGGGCTTAATCGCTATGCGAAAAGCAAGGATTTAACATTGCTACAAACTAGTGTAGGAGATCGTTATGTGCTAGAAAAAATGTTGGCAGAAGGTTATAATCTAGGAGGAGAACAATCTGGTCATATTATTTTATTGGATTATAACCCAACAGGAGACGGCATATTAACTTCCTTAATGCTAGTAAAATCCATTTTAGAAACGAATAAAAAAGCATCTGAATTAGGAAGTATGGTAAAACTATATCCACAAGTACTTGTAAATGCCAAAGTAAATAGTGACAAAAAATATGATTATGATAAAGACAGTAGCATAAAAGAAGCAATTCAGCAGCTAGAAAAAGAATTTGCTGGAAATGGTAGAGTTTTGATTCGACCATCTGGAACAGAACCTCTAGTACGTGTTATGATAGAAGGGGAAGATCAAGAGTACATAACCAAAAAGGCACAAGAACTGGCTGATTTATTAGAAGAAAAATTGAAATAATGCAATATGTTAACACTTGACATTTAAAGATGAAGAAAAGTAAAAGTATAAAAATTAGGAAAATGTGAATGGAAAGTAATTGAATTAGAACTTTTTAATTAATTTTATGGAAATAGTTCACGCTTGACGTGAAAGGGTGCCATAAAATTAAATTAAAAGTTCTATGAAAATTAGCTTGACCGAACATTTTTCTAATTTTTATACTTTTATTTTCTGTATTTTTAAAATTGTCCTGTATTAATATATTGGTATTGGTCATAAATCTTGAACCACTAGAATAAGATATATATATGAGATTTTAGATTGGGACAAGGAGACAAAGATGTTTAATGTTACTGTACTAAAAATGAAAGATATCAAAAAATACTTTTTTGGCATGTTAGCAACCGTTATCATAGTAATAGTAGTAAGCAAATATTTACCACAAGCTAACACGCAAGAAAAAGTAGTAGGAAAAGTATTAGCCGAAAATAGCATGGTAGAATGTTTAGGACAAACTGTTACCAGTATGTCTAGTGTGAAAGAAGAATATCAAAAGATAACAGATGAAGAAGAAGGGATTCACGAAGAAGATTTATGGCAAGGAATTCTAAAGACGCAAATTAGTTCCATACAAGGAATGGAGACAGTAGAAGAAAAAACAAAAAAGGAACAAGAAAATACCACAGAGCAGACAGAAGATAATACCAATCCAAAGGAAGAGACACCAAATGTGGAAGTAGCACAAACAGGAATGATGACTCAAGTAATCACCAATAATCCGATTAAGGAAAGCTATAATACAGAGTATGGAAAAGTAAAAATAAAAAATGAAACAGATTATACATTAACAGAAGATATGCTGAAACCAGATATTACTATTGAAAACAAAAATATTGTATTATTCCATACCCATAGTTGTGAGAGCTATACTTCAAGTGATAGCTATTCGTATACACCAACAGGAACCTTCCGAACGACGGATTTGAATTATACGGTAACAAGAGTAGGGACTGAATTAGAAAATCAACTAAGGCAATATCAGTATAATGTGATGCATAATACATCTTATCATGATTATCCAGCTTATAATGGATCGTATACACGTTCTTTGGCAACAGTAGAAAATATTTTAAAAACAACACCATCTGATATTGTCATGGATGTTCATAGAGATGCTGTGGGTAGTAGGAGTGATTATGCTCCCATTGTAAAAATTGGGGAAAATGATGTGGCGGCACAAATTATGTTTGTAATTGGAACAGACAAAGGAGGATTATGGCATCCGAATTGGAATCAAAATTTAAAATTTGCTATTAAGATACAAGAAAAAGCAGAAGAGATGTATCCAGGATTGTTTAAACCAATCATGTTAACAAAATCAAGATATAATCAGCATACAGCTAAATATGCCAATATTATTGAGGTAGGAGCGACTGGAAATACCTTAGAACAATGCTTGACCAGTATGAAATATTTAGCTAAGGTAATGGATGAAGTGATGAAATAGTTTCCATAAATTTAATAATTTTACATAAAAGGTTGAAATAATTTCCGAAATGCGGTATAATATATAATAGGTGATAAATATGGAAAAAAATAGGAAGAGAAACGAAAGCATAGAAATCAAGAGAATATGGGATATTTTAAAAAGTAAAAAAATATGGATTGCACTTATTTTAATTGTTTTTACCGTATTAGGAAGTGTGTATTCCTATCATTATGTTGTTCCAAAATATAGAGCAACATCTACTTTGTTATTAATACCAAATACAATTTCTGAAGATAAAACAGTTACTAATTTAGAATTATTAATCAATTCTGAATTGATTAATACTTATCGTAACATAGCCCAGAATCCGAAGATATTAAGAAAAACGATTGATAATTTAGGATTAAATATGAGCGAAAAACAATTACTAAGTAATATGAAAGCTAATATTTTGGATAATACTTATATTATAGAAATATCAGTATCTCATACAGATCCACAAAAAGCAATGGAAATAACAAAAGAATTATCAAATGTTTTTCTAAATGAAATAAAAGAGATTTATAATTTAAATAATATTGGAATCGTAGATGAAGCAGAATTGCCACAACAACCATATAATATACATCACATCAAAGATATCATTCTGTTTTTAGCAATGGGAATCATGGCTTCATTTGCTGGTGTAATAGTAATTTACATATTTGATAATACGCTAAAACAAGAGGAAGATATAGAAAATTATATTAATGTTAAAAATTTAGGAAGTATTCCAATGTATAATAATAAGCAACAAGAAATCATCGGTAGAGACGATGCAAAATCATATATTGCAGAATGTATGAATACCCTAAGAACTAATATTTTATATATGAATGCAGCAAAAAATGCGAAAACGATATTAATTACAAGTTGTACACCTCAAGAAGGGAAAAGTTGGGTATCTGCTAATATTGCTACTTCATTTGCTAAGATTAATAAGAAAGTTTTATTAATTGATGCTGATATGAGAAAAGGAAGAGCAGATAAAATATTTAAAGTAGCAAAAACAAAAGGTCTTTCAAATTATTTACATGCTATGACAGGCAATGTGAAAAAAGATATTATTTTAGGGAGAAATTATATAAAAGAAACGCAAATACCAAACTTACATATTCTAACCAATGGAACAGTACCACCAAACCCATCTGAGTTACTTGGTTCCAACAATATGAAAGATTTAATCGTTCTTTTAAAGAATGTTTATGATGTTATTATTGTAGATGCACCACCTTGTAAGTTAGTAACAGATAGTATAGTATTATCCACTATAATAGATTCTACTATTTTAGTAGCTAATGCAGAAAAAACGAAAATCAGTGATTTAAATGAAGTAAAGAAATCGATTGAAGGTGTTGGTGGACAAATTATTGGTGCTATCTTGAATAAAAGGAAAGTAAAACGAAAAAATTATAGCGAGAACTATCAATATGATAATCGTACACAAGGAAATAAACACAAAGCTCAGGAAAAAGGATTGGTTTCTGTTGATAAAGTGATTAAACGTGCTATCATAAAATTAGAAAAAAGAGGATTTAATATTTTCTTAGAAGAAAAGCAAATGCTAGAAAAAGTAGAAGAAAAGGATATGCCATCAGTAGGGGAAGATAAGTCACAAGTAAACATGAAGAGATTTATTAAAAAACAAAATCAGTATTTAGCCAAAATGGTACGACATGAAATAACCAAAGTGGATTACAGTGATCAAATTGGAGAAATCAATGAAATTCTAACTAATTTAAAAGATAGCTATTTAGAATTATCTAATAAAATTAATACCCATACGATACAAATGCAAGAAATTGATGAAGCAGAAGATGAAAATAGTAGGAATGTAATCGATTTTAAAGCTTTAAAAAAAACAAAAAATAAGAAAAAAAAAGCGTATTCTAGGAGTTAGAATAAACAGCAACATATGTTGTGACATTAGATGAAAAAAAGGATAGCGATTCTTTAGAAGAAGATTATCCCAATATTATGCCATAATCGTGAGTAAAACAAACTTATTAAAAAACAATAAGTTTGTTTTTTTATGTATTAGGAAAGTCATACAAAAAAACTAAAAGAGGAAAATAAAGAAA
>CANONT010000050.1 GCA_947567695.1 uncultured Clostridium sp. | reverse complement strand
TTTATAAATGACGAATGCGACTGAAATAGTTTTACAAATTTTTAAACAAAAGTCATAAAGGGTCCTGTTTTCGGGTATTGTTGTGACTTTTGTTTTAGAATTTGTTAACGTTATGTAAGGTAGCCGAGAAATTTATAAAAATAGGTAAAGGTTCCCCCCTAAAGGATGCCCAATCAAGGAATGTCCCTCTGTTGGGGGTTGGTCATGTGCAAAAAGAAACGTCCCCATTGCACCTAATTTCTTTTATAAGGTTTTACTTCATCGGTTATGCCAAGTAAATAATCAGTAGAAGTATCGTAAAATATAGCAAGTTCGATTAAGATGCGAGTAGGAATGTCATTTTCACCTGTTTCGTATTTAGAATATCCAGTTTGAGACATGTTTAAAACTTCCGCAATTTTTTTTTGTGTCAAATCGCGATCTTCGCGGAAAGCACGAATTCTATAATATCCATTTCCATTATGAGTCAATTCTATCACTCCTCATTTCTAAGTTCTTTTTTCAAAGCTAATTTATAAATCCAAAATTATTATTAACAAAATGAGAAAAAATCATGAAAAAATAAAAACGAAAAGTATTAATTTTTTTCTTCTAATGTTTTTAAAATGTTCTAAAACCTAAACAGTAACAGAGTTCTAAAAATATTTTAAAATATTAAAAAAATACTATTGACTTATAACCTGAAATAGGTTAGAATGTATTTGTCTAACCTAAAACAGATTAAAAACACAATATAAGGGGGTGAAGTTTTTAGAAAAGTGGGAATGACAGTTTATGCTAGAGCCAAGAGAGCAAAAGAGAAAAAATCGAATAAGAAAAAAATAACAACCTGTATTATTTTGTTAGTTTTATTGATAGCAATTGCCTACCTAATGATCAGCAATAAGTTATGGGAAGTAAAGCCTACCTCAGAAGAAACAATTGCTGATTTGCCACCCAATAATACAGAAGAAGAGATAGTAGTAGAAGAAAAGCAAGACGAAATTTCGTATGTCGAAATACCAGAAAAGATGGGAAACTATGAGGTATTAGGACAATTGGTAATAGAGAAAATAGGAGTTACCAAAAATATATTAAATATATCAGAAAATGCTTCTTTAAAACTATCTGTTGCAAAACTATATGGTCCTAATGTGAACGAGTCAGGAAACTTTTGTATTAGTGGGCATAATTGGAACAATATGCTAAAAAGATTATCTGAAATGCAAGTAGGAGATATCTTTTATGTAATCAATAGAGAAACCAAAACAAAAGTAAATTATAAGATATATAACATGTACACTTGTGTTCCAGAAGACCTATCATGTTTGGAACAAAATGATGATGGGAAAAGAGAAGTAACTCTTATTACTTGTAATCCAGGCGGATTAACAAGACTCATTTGCAAAGCACATGAGATTTAAATGGTGCAAATATTGTGTACCACACAAACAGAAAAAAGAAAGGAATGAAAATTATGAAAAAAACAATAGTAGTAGTAGCAATTTTAGCTATGGTATTAATAACAATGATGGGAAGCGTTAACGCAGCAAGCGTAACAGCAAACAAAGAGGTAGAAAAAGGAAAAACAGTAACAGTAACTGTAAATATGGAAGCAACAAGTGCAGTTCAATTTGATATGTCATATGACAACACAAAATTTGAATTTGTAGGAGCTTCAGCAGGAGCTTTAGGAAGTGACGTAGGAGTAGCAAATGGTGGAGTAGTAAAAGTAGCAGCATTTGCACTTGATGGTAAATCAACAACAAAAAGTGTAACAGTAACCTTTAAAACATTAGCAACAACAGAAGGAGAAAAATTCACAGTAGATGGTTTAGTAACAGAAAATGGAGAAGCAATCGCAAATCCAGCTGTAACAGTAAAAGTAACAGCTCCTGTGGAAGTAAAACCAGGAACAGACGATAATAAAAAACCAGGAACAGATGACAACAACAAACCATCCACAGACGATAATAAAAAACCAGCAACAGATGACAAACAACAAGGAACCACTACAACACCAGTAACAGATGATAAGAAACAAGAAACAACAACAAAAAGTCAAAATGCTGACCAAAAAGTTGGTACTAACGGAAAAGTAATTACTAAATTACCACAAACAGGAACACCAGTATTTATCGGTGTAGCAACTATTATTGCAATAGCAGGTGTAGCATTAGTAGTAAGAAAAGCAAAATAAGTTTATATTATTTTTAGGAGGAATGAAAAGTGAAAAAGAATTTTAAAGTTTTATCATCATTGGCATTGGCTGGAATGTTAACAACAAGTGTTATGGGAACATCATTAGCAGCGACCAAGGATGTTACTTCTAACGTACCAGGTATTTATGATAAATTAATAACAAATGCAGATGTAAAAAATGTTTTACCAATTATTTTAGCAAATAGTAATGATGTAGCAACCATTAGAGATATTAAAGAAAGTGGTTTATTTAAAACAGCAGCATTGGAAGGATTAAATGAAGATAAACAACTTCGTTCAGGAGATACTTTTAAAGTTAATGGAAAAGAGTACACTGTAGTAATTTTTGGAGATGTAGACAAAAATGGAACTATAAATGTATTAGATGCATTGGAAATAGCAAAATATGTAAAAACATTACCTAGTAAATTAGATGGAGATGCCATAGCAACAGAGATGGCTAATGTAAAAAGAGCCGATCAATCTGGTGTAAACATTTTAGATGCTTTAAGAATTCAAAGATTTGTATTAGGACAACAAGCAGACGGCATCATAGATGAAATACCACCACAAGAAGAAAAAGAATCTAATTATACATTAGTAACAACAGATGATTATATTAATAATCAAAATAATTCTAATTTTACATATGTAGTTGAAGCAGCCAATAGACTTAGTGAAGATCAATCTTTAACCTTAAGAGTAAAAGGAACAGCATCTGGAGTAGCTACTACATTGCCAGACGAAGCGATAACAATTAAAAAGAACGAAATCAGTACTTCTACTGCCGTAGGAAGTATCAAAAGTATTA
Organism: uncultured Clostridium sp.; assembly: GCA_947567695.1. GTDB lineage: Bacteria > Bacillota > Clostridia > TANB77 > CAG-508 > CAG-269. The sequence continues at coordinate 5,942 of CANONT010000050.1, read as the reverse complement.
ATTTATCAACAATGGATGAAGGAACATCTGTTACCTTAGAATTATATGAAGGAGCAACAATAGCAGATGATGCTAAACCAGTAGATACTTGTATTGTAGAAGTACATAAACAAGAACCAGTGGCAGCTAAGGTATGTGCAACCCGTGACAATACAAGAGAAGCAAGTATTTCTTTAGAAAATGTAGTAGGTAAAGCAGAAATAGCAAAAATTCGTTATACTATAATTCCTGATGATGGAGTTACATCTGCACCTACGAATGTAGCAGAATTAACTGAAACATTGCAAGTAAAAGGAAACAGCAATTTAAAACTTACAGATAAATTAGAAGTAGAAGGGCAAGCTTATAAAGTTTATTATCAATTAGTAGATGTTTATGGAAATGTAACGACAACTCCTAGTGCCATATTAGGACCTGTTGTAGTTGCTGCTAGTAGTAGTGTTCCAGCAGCAGAACCTGTTACTGGAATTGAAGTGCCAGACTTAAAGACAAGTACTACATTTACTATTTCTACAAATGGTGCAACAGATACAGTAATTGTTGATTTGTATAAAGATGGAAAATTAATATTAGAAAACGAAGAAACAGCAGTTGCTAATTCAGTTTCTTATGATTTTAAAGCTAAAATGGCAGGTGCTACACCAGCATTAAATTATGAAGTTGGAACATATAGCATTAAAGTTGCGACAAAAGAAGCTACCGATGGAACCAATAAGAGATCCGAAGAAAAGTCATCAGAGGAAGTAACAGTAAAAGCTTTAAATTCAGTAAAAAATATTACTTCTAAATATGTTGAAGGGAATCCAGCTAAAATAGAAGTATCTTGGACAGATGATAACACAGCTAGTGAAGAAGATACTACTACTCCATATGAAGTATTTTTACAAAAATATGATGAAACAACCAAAAAATATGCAAATGTTCGTGCTGTTGCAGAAGCAACTGTTGATAAAACGAATAAAAAGATGGTATTTACTATAGATACTACTGATGCAGATGGCAAAATTGTTGCCAATGAATTATATAAAGTTAAAATAACAACAAAAGCAGTAGTTGCACAAAATGCTATCATTGATTCACTAGCAGTAGAATCACCAGCTTTTTATGCAATTAATGTTGGTAACGTTACAGCCAGTGATATTACGGATCAATCTGTTACATTAAACTTAGCAAAAAAAGAAGTTAAAGTAGCAGGAAAAGCGATTACTAAATATAAGGTTGATATTTACCCATATACAACACAAATGGGAACCCTTAACAAACCAGTAGAAGTTCGTGGAACGACTATTACAAAAGATGTTGAGTTAGTAGATGGAAAAATCGTAGTAGATGGATTACAACCAGATACGAGATATGAATTCAAATTATTTGCAGATGTTGATGGAGTAATTGGTGAATCAGGACTAATTTCTAAAGCTGGTAGTGCAGATATTAGAACCTTAAAAACAACACCAACTATTACTAAATGTAAAATAGTTGCTACTGAAAAAGAAGCAAATAATAATACAATTTATTTCCCAGTTGCAGATGCCAATAATACAAATCCTGTATGGATTAATGGAACCACAAAAATAGCAAATTATAAGCAAGGTTATTCACAAGAGTTCCAAAAGATGATGGATATTATTAAAACTTCCTTGAAAGTAAATGATGTAGTTAGTATTTCAGCTGAAGGAATTTCATTAAAATTAGATGAAGCTACAACCGATGCTATCAATTTTGCTGCTAATGCAAGTGGCATGAAATTAGTAATAGAAGGTAATGTGAAAAAGGAAAGAACTGTTACATCTACAACAGCTGGTAAATTAAAAGAAGTTGTTGTACAAGGGAAAAACACAATTATAAATACAAATAGTTTATTTGCTGAAAAAATCACTTTATGTGATGGAGTAGAAGTAAGAAATGCTAGTAGTTTACAAACTTACACAATTGCTAAAAATGCAACGGTTATTATCAATGGTGTTAGTGTGACAGCAGGAGCAGAAGATCTTATTTTATCTGCCAAAGGAAAAACATTAACAGTAAAAGTAGATAAACTTAATAGCAATTTAGCATTTGAGAACTTAAATGATTCAAGATTTACTACTTTTGGTGATGATGTAGTAATCACATTAGAAGGAAAAGATAATGCTTCTGTTTATGCAGGAACTATTACCATTAATTCTTTGGGTGGAACAGTAAAGGTATCTCAAACAAAATCTTTAGACACCTCAAAAGTAGATTTAAATGTAAATGTTAAAGATGCAGAAGTTACTGTAAATAAAGATTTTACGAATAAAGTAAATATGACTGTTACAGTAGATACAGAGGATGTAGCTTCTAAGTCAGAACTTATTGTTACACCAAATGTTGTAATGCCTAAAATTGCTGGTGGTGTAAGTATGGACGGCCTTGAAATAAAGAATTATAAAGATAAAGCAACTTTACAAGCTGCGTTAAGTCCATTAAATAGTGGTAGTGCGATTACTCTTACTGATATTGAGTATACAAATATTATGAACTTCCTTAATTCTTTTGGAATGATTGAAAAAGGAATAACAGGAGCTACCGTAGAGACAGGAGCTACTGCTGGTACCGTAAAAATTACTTTTACCAAATCAGTTAGTAACTTAGGTGTTGTAGGTTTAAAATAAGAGTTAGCTATTCATAAAAGTTTGAAATAAAAAACCAACTTCGGTTGGTTTTTTTATTGGTGGATAATGAAAATTAGGAAGTATTATCATAAAAATTCAACTTTATCAACGAAAATTAAGAAACTACTTGAAGGTTTATAGGTTTTATGTTAGAGTTAAGACAATGAATTGATTGATATTTGCTATTACGCTATCAAGGGAGAGAAAAATGAAAGTTCCAGTAGAAAAAAATAAAGAATATATCGTTGATATTATAGATCATGGATTTGAAGGAGAAGGAATTGCTAAGATAGATAATTTTACTATCTTTATTCCAAATACCATCAAAGGTGAAAAAGTAAAAATAGTAATTGTAAAAGTATTATCTTCCCATGCTTTTGGCAAAGTCTTAGAAATAATTTCTTCTGTTAGTTACAGAATAGAAAGTGATTGTAGTACTTATAAAAGGTGTGGAGGGTGCAATTTAAGACATATTCAATATGAAAAAACTTTAAAAATAAAACAAAATGCCATACAAAGTTTGGTAAATAAAACTTTAAAAGATAAAGTAATAGTTCAACCAGTGCTGGGCATGGAAAATCCTTATCATTATAGAAACAAAGCACAATATCCAATTGGTATAGATAAAAATGGACAACCTGTTATGGGAGTGTTTGCTAATAGAACTCATGAAATTATACCGATTGAAAGCTGTCTAATTCAAAATCAGAAAACCGAAAAAATTGCAAAATTTATATTTGATTTTATTGTTAAAAATAATATTGCCATTTATAATGAAAAAACAGGGAAGGGATTGATAAGACATATTATGACTAAAATTGGTGTCAAGACCAATGAAATTATGTGTATAATAGTAGTAAATGGTAAAAAGTTCCCAAAAGAAAATGAGTTGGTTATAGAAATTTTGAACCAATTTTCACAGGTAAAAAGCATCGTAAAGAACATTAATATGAAAAATACGAATGTTATTTTAGGACAAGAAAATGTAAATTTGTATGGAGATGGCTATATTAAAGATCAATTAGGAAAATTTATTTTTAAGATTTCTCCGTTGTCCTTTTATCAAGTGAATCCAATACAGGCAGAACGATTGTATTATCTAGGAGTGGATATGGCTCAAATAACGAATCAAGATGTTGTTTTTGATCTATATTGCGGAATTGGGACAATTTCTTTGTTTATGTCTCAATATGCTAAAAAAGTGTATGGAATTGAAATTGTAGAAGAAGCGGTAAAAATGGCGAAGGAAAATGCTGAATTAAATCAAGTGAATAATGTGGATTTTATAGCAGGAGATGTGGAAAAGGTATTAGATGATTTACTTTATAAAAAAAAGATAATTCCAGATATTGTTATGGTGGATCCTCCTAGAAAAGGATTGGATCGTAATAGTGTAGAGAATATTTTACATATTAAACCGAAAAGATTGGTTTATATTAGTTGTAATCCAGCTACTTTAGTCAGAGATTTGGCTAAGTTGGAGGCTTGGTATGTGGTGAAAGATATAAAACCAGTAGATATGTTTCCGTTTACTTCACATGTAGAGTGTATAGCGGTGCTATGTTTAAAAGAAACCACAAACCCATTGAAATAAAAGGATTTCATCAAATATTATAAAAGTAAAAAAATCATAAAAAATGCAAAAAAATCATAAAAAAATTATCAAAAAAATAGAGTAAAAGACAACCTAGTATGAGGAAACATGATAAAGAAAAGACAAAAAAATCGAAGAAATAATTGGTACTGTAAGGAAATAAGGCACATATATTCCCAGTACCTATACGAAGATATAAGTATGTTGTCTGTGAACAAATAAAATTCGTTGAAATGCCAATAAAAACAAGCATTTTTTAACTATCACATGTTAATCATACACATACAAGTAAAAAAATAATAATATGAGGGGCAATTCTAACTAATAAAGTGTTACGATTTAAAGTACACTTTATTTTTTATAGAATAAAAATTAAGAGGGGGGATGCTTAATGTGAATGAAGAAAATAAACCAGCCTATTATGCAATAATACCAAGTGAAGTAAGATATTGTGAAGAATTAAAATTTGCAGAAAGGTTACTATATGGAGAAATAACAGCATTAGCTGGAAAAGAAGGATATTGTTTTGCAACAAATAGATATTTTGGAGAACTATATCATGTAATACCTGGAACAATATCACGATGGATAAAACATTTAGAAAATTTAGGATTTGTAAAAACAGAAGTAATAAGAAATGACAAAAATCAAGTAACAGAAAGAAGAATTTATATAAATGAATGTAATAGGGAATTTATACAAAATACCTATAAGCAAAATAAACAATACCCCTATGAGCAAAATTGCACATACCCTATAAGCAGAAATGCTAAAGATAATAATATAAATATTAGGATAGATAGATTCTTTAAATTTATAATAAAAAAAGAAAAGCAAAATCCAGAAAAATTAACAGAAGATGAACAAAATCAATTTTACAGTTTACTAGAAAAGTTAGAGTTAAACTACACAGAAGAACTATTAAAACTATTTACAAAAGACAATATAGAGAAACTAAAGATAATTATATATGGTTTAAAAGAACTATTTACAAGCAATAAAAAGCAGTTAATTACAAAAGTCAAAAGAGAAGAGTTGATATTTCTTTATGATAATTGCAAAGATAAACAATTAGAATATGAAAATACAAGTAAAGAAATCAACAATTTTTTTGAATATTATTATATCAGTTTAATAAGGAAATTAGAAAAAGCAACATAGCTTTTATTTTTTTGCCTAAAAACAAGGAGGAACAAAATGATACCTACTTATGATGTAAATAATTTAACAGGAAATTTAGATACAATGTTTCAAAATATGATGAAAATAGGATTTATAATTTCTATTGTATTATTAACAATTTGGATCATTGTAAGTTTATTAATATGGTTATTTCGGAGCCAAAAAGAAGTCTGAAAGAGCAATAAAATTTGGAATAAAGAACTTTATCATAACTTTAGTATTAATAGTGATTATACTAATCGTACCAATATTATTTAGTATGTTTTAAAAGACATTAAAAATTGTTATATTATCAAATTTATTGCCCTATATAACTTGGAGGGAATCGTATGAAGAAATTAAATTTAAAAGGAAATGTAAAAAAAGGATTTTATAAGATAAAAGACAAATTATGGATAATACCTACAACACTAATGATGATGCAGACTAAAGTATTTGCTGAAGGTAGTATTAGCACAGCAGAGGTTAATCAAGCTACAGTGGTGTTAGAATAGATATATAGACACAAAAGCGTGGAGGGTGTATAATTGATT
>CANONT010000049.1 GCA_947567695.1 uncultured Clostridium sp. | reverse complement strand
TTTCATTCCTATGTGTGCCTTTGAGCGAAGCGAGAAAGGAATGAAATTTAATATGAAACCTATTTATAGATTATTCTACTATATATTATGACTTTAAAATTTAAATTAAAACAAATTATTACAAAAAAGCTTTTATTTTTTAAAATTATATGATACAATACAATCGATTTTAAAAAGATTTGTCAAAAGATGAAATGGAGGAAAAATTATGGAATTAAATAGATGTAGTAGATGTGGAAATTTTTATGTAGCAGAAGGAAACGTATGCCCCAAATGTAGTACAAAAGACGGATTTGAATTTTCAACATTCAAATCTTATGTACAAGAAAATGGTTTTGGAAACTCGCTAAACACCATTTCTGACCATACTGGTATTTCCGTTAAAAACTTAAATCGTTTTGTAGGATATCCAGAATTTCAAGACTATCAAAAACAATTAAACAGTCTGGAAGAAATAGAAAACGTATTAAATGAATTAGGTAATAATTAATTGGATTATTTATTAAAATGTTGATATATTATATAATATATCAACATTTTAATACTAACATAAATGATCATAGAAAGGTTTGATACAAATGGAAAATGTTTTTAACACACTAGAAGAAAGAGGTTATATCGAACAGATGACACACCCTCAAGAAATTAAAGAACTTTTTGGAAAAGAATCGGTTCCTTTTTATATTGGAATTGATCCAACAGCTAACAGTTTACATGTAGGGCATTTTGTTTCCCTAATGGTAGCCAGCCACATGCAAAAATGTGGTCATAAACCAATCATCTTAGTTGGCGGTGGTACCGCAACCATTGGTGACCCATCTGGGAAAACAGATATGAGAAAAATGCTTTCACGCAAAGAACTTGACCATAATGTAGAATGCATTAAAAAGCAAATTGAAAAGTTTGTTAGCTTTGAAGGAAAAAATGCTGCCATCCTTGTCAATAATGCTGATTGGCTATTAGACTTAAAATTTGTTGACTTTGTTCGTGAAATTGGAAGTCTATTCTCTGTCAATCGAATGCTTGCAGCTGAATGTTATAAACAGAGAATGGAAACAGGACTAACCTTTTTTGAAATGAGTTATATGTTAATGCAATCTTATGATTTTTTATATCTATACAACAAATATGGATGTAAACTTCAAATGGGCGGAAACGATCAATGGTCTAATATCATCGGTGGTGTAGAATTAATTCGAAAAATCGGAAAAGATGACTCTTTTGGTTTAACCTTTAAACTATTAACCACAAAAGAAGGCAAAAAAATGGGAAAAACCGAAAAAGGAGCCCTTTGGTTAGATCCTAAAAAAACCTCACCATATGACTTTTATCAATATTGGAGAAACATAGAAGATGGAAGTGTTGAAAAGGTATTCAAAATGCTAACCTTCCTACCAATCGAGCAGATAAAAGAGCTAACCTCTCATCAAGACGAAAGAATTAACGAAGCCAAAAAAATCTTAGCCTTTGAAATCACAAAGCTTGTACATGGCGAAGACGAAGCCAAAAAAGCAGAAGAAGCTTCAAACGCCCTATTCAATGGGCAAGGAAACTTAGAGAATATGCCAACCGTAAAAATCAATAGCAATACGATCTCTATCATTGATGCTATCCTACTAACTAACATTGCCCCTTCCAAAGGGCAAGCCAGAACCTTAATCACACAAGGTGGTATATCTCTAAACGACGAAAAAATAACCGACATCAACTACAATCTTTCCAAAAAAGACTTCACCGACGGTTATGCCATTTTAAAAAAAGGAAAAAAAGTCTTCTATAAATTAGAAAAATAGTTACGATGCGATGGCGACTTTGGGACAGGTACAAAGTCGCCACTTTTGAATCATTTTATACAATAGTATTAACTTATGGCGAGTTTGTACCTGTCCCAAAGTCGCCAAAGTCGCCACCTCATCATCTACTTTTTTCGACAATTTCTACAATGTCAGCAATATATTCTCCGATGATCGGAATATTTAAGGTAACAATTTTTTGAAGTAACATGACTAACATAGCTGTAATTATTGTAATACCAATACCAATTCCCACTCCTCTACTAATACCAGCTAGTAAATTTCGCTTGATGATTTCTTTTTTACTTCCGCAATAAATAAGCCCATTCTTCATAGTTTCCTTTTTGCAATGTATTACTTAAACTTTCAATTGACTTTTCTAATATATTGATTTTTTCTTTTTTGAACCACATAAAAAATCCACCTTTCTATTATGGTGGATTTTTTTATTTTAATTTATTCTTATTTTTAGTCGTTTACAACTTTTATTTCTTTTGTCGTATTGGTATTTACCGTTTCAGCATTTTCCCTTGTAAAATCTTCATTTACTGGATTGTTTGTATTTGTCATATCTATTGTATTTGTTTCTTGATTTCCAGCTTTATGTTCTAGTTCTTCTTTTTTCTTTTCTTCTTCCTCTTTGACAGTTTCTAATGATGTGATTAAGTCTTGCAATCTTTTTATATCTTTTCCCATCATTTCCCAATCATTATTAGTATTTGATTCTGTTAAATTTTTATTGGCTTTAATGATTGCTTCTATTAAACCTTCAATATCATCTGTATTTTCTACCTCGATATCCACAGCATAAGTAGAAAGTAGATTTTCTAAAGCTTTTGTTAAGGTATCCCCTATTGCTACTTTATTTCCTGAAGCAACGATTACTTTTTTCAAAATTGGCACTTCTGATTCATTTAACATGGTTTGATAGATTGGTTCTACATATAATAAAGTATTGTCAATTGGAACAATTAGCATTTTTTTCGTTAATCTAGTTCCTGTTGTATTCAAAGCTTCCAATTCTGTCGCTATTACTTCATCCTCTTCAATCTGTTTATCTAGTTGCATTGGTCCCACAATATTACTATCTGCTGAAAACTTATACAATTTTAATTGATTCGTACCATTGTTAGTACTTCCTACCAAATAAGAGATAATATTTTGCTTCTCATCTGGTGTATAAATCTGTACTAATCCCAATTTTTCCCCATCAATTGTTTTCATCATGGTAGTATATGGTTCCATGTATGTCCCTGTTAATTTTGTAGATTTTATGCTATTATATTTGGCAAGATCCCATAAATCATCTGCTCGATATAATACATCTGGTTTTACATTATGATATACTTTTAAAATTTCAGCTTGCACATTGTACAAAAATTTAGGATAAACAAAATGACTTGCTATATCTTGTGGTATTTGCTCATCTAAATCAACAAATAAACTTTCATATATATTTCTATATGCCATAGCTATAGGGTCAGTTCGATCCGTTATGTAATAGGATATGGTTCCATCGTAACTATCCACAATGACTTTTACAGAGTTTCTGATATAATTGATATTTTCCTTGATTCCATCATGTGTAATAGAAGTATATTGAGAATATGGATAACTACTAGATACTGTATAAGCATCAATCACCCATACAATCTTTCCTTCATCTGTAACTACTGTGTATGGATTTTCATCATAAATCAAATAAGGTAATGCTTTTTTAGCTCTTGTAATAACATCACGATTCAACAAAATTTTGCTATCATTGGTTATCTCACTTGAAAATGCTAAGTTTAAATTTCCCTTTGTTATGGCTAAAATTAATCTGTCAAGATAACCTAATTGTAACCCTGCTTTTCCTTCATAGATTGAAGTATAATCGTTTCCATTTTCATCGGTATAATCATATTCTTGTTTATTTTTGGCATTTGTCGCAATAATTTCATCTGTCTCTAATCCAAAATAGATACGTGGTTGCCCAATTTTAATTTGTTCATCTTTTCCAGATACTTCTTTTTGGATATACTGCACATTTCCTGTTTCTGTACTTTGTGTTGCAGATGCAATAATCTCTCCCATTCCATGGGTATATTCATAAGTTTTGTTACTGTAAGTTCTACCTGAATTCGTTATTTCTCTTGGTGCTACATACACGACTTGATCTTTTCCATTGATTTGATATTTTGCTATATTGGCATTTCGATAAGAAAAATATCCTGTTCTTGTTTGGTTATCTTCTAATGTTTTTAATACAGCTTCTTGGCTGATAATTGGTATATTAGAAAGTACATTACTGTTTTTCTCTATTTCGTCATTGGTAATGGTTCCTGAATTTTCTAACTTACTTTCTTCTATATTAATATTGTAAGCATTTTTCGTGTTATTAATATTTTCAGCTATATATTGCTTTTCTTTATCTAATTCATTAGAACTAACAAATACCAAATCAAATAGAATCATTACTACAAATAAAATCACTAAATAAGCTGGTATCACTGCCAAATTTTTTAGTACTTTATTGGTATTGCCTTCTTTAAAATACCTTAAAGCTCTATAAGCAAATACAACAATAATAATAGCAAATACAACATATCCCCACAATTTAACTGTTGCTTCTGTCATACCAGCACCTACAATATCGATACTATCATCTATGGTTAATAATTTGCCAAACATCATATTTTGTGTATTTAATATCGTCATAAGTGCAATTCCAATAACCACAAACATAATGTTTCTGGTTAACTTTTTCATAAATAAACTATGTTTTAACATCTTTCCATCAATACCATCAAAAAATCTGTTAAATATAATCACATAATATAATGCCATATAGATAGATAAACCAACACATAACAATGTAAAATACAAAGCAAGTGCTTCTATCACTGGTTTTTGAAAAATGTAATAGGCAAGATCCAAATTAAAAATTGAATCTTGTATGCCAAAAGCTGTACTATTCATCACTAACATTATTTTTTGCATTAATGATGTGGCTACTAGAATGCTGACAATTGCTGAAATGACTAATGCTAATGATTTATTCAATAATTTCGGCATCGGTTTGTTTTCTTTTTCAAAAAATGGTTCTAAACCTTTTTTTATTCCTCTATTGGTAAAATAGATCACAAAATACAATACTACAAAATTAACTGCCATTATGGAATATTGATAAAACATATTGGTATAAAAAGTATTAACATATTGCTCTCCTAATTCTTGGTATTCTAAAAAACTACCTCGTAATTGAATATAACTAATGCTAGCAAATATTACCAAAAATAAGATAACTAGTATCATTCTTGTTTTGCTTTTTTCCTTTTTGTTTCGGTTTCTTGTTTCTTTTGTGTTAGCTGTGTCCATTATTGTTTCTTGCTTTTTATCAGATTTTGTTTCAATGATTTGTTCTGTTTTTTCTTGCTTATTTTGGTTTTCTTCCACAAGATACTCCTCCTTTTTATCCTTACTATTTATTATTTTGCAGACCGAGGTAGTTTCCAAGCGGAAAGACCCTCATAGCATGTGAGGCAAAAAATAATAAATAGTAACACTTTTATATGATAGCTTTTACAAAATCATTGGAATTAAAAACTTCCATATCATCCATCTGCTCTCCTACACCTATAAACTTTACAGGAATTCTATTTTCTTCTACAATGCCAATCACAACGCCACCTTTAGCCGTTCCATCTAATTTGGTTAAAACTAAACCAGTTATATCTGCTTCTTCTTTAAAAGCTTTCACTTGTGAAATAGCATTTTGTCCTGTTGTTCCATCGATTACTAACAAAACTTCTTTGTCTGCTTCTTGCATTTCTTTGTTAATTACCTTTTGAATTTTATTCAACTCATCCATCAAATATTTCTTATTATGCAATCTTCCCGCTGTATCAACAATTAAAATATCTGCTTCTTTTTCTTTTGTTATTTTAATGGCATCATAAACAACAGATGCTGGGTCGACTCCTTCTTCTCTTTTTACTATATCTGCACCTGCTCGTTTTGCCCATATTTCTAATTGTTCCACTGCTGCTGCTCGAAAGGTATCTGCCGCTGCCACTACTACTTTTTTTCCATCTTTTGCTAAGCGATTTGCCATTTTACCGATAGAAGTAGTTTTTCCAACTCCATTTACACCAACTACTAAAATGACAGATGGTTTTGTTTCAAGATGTAAGTTAATATCTGCTACATCTAATATTTTTTGCATTTCTTCCCTTAACGCTTGCTTTACTTCTTCCTCTTCTTGAATTTTCTCCTTTTTTAGTCTTTCTCTTAAATTTCCTATGATTTTAACGGATGGATCCATTCCTATATCAGACATAATTAGTATTTCTTCTAATTCTTCTAAAAAGTCTTCATCTACTTTTTTAAAACTTTTAAATACGTGATTGATTTTTTCGTCAAATGAGGTTTTTGTTTTATTCATCCCCTGTTTTAATTTATCAAAAAATCCCATTCCTCTCTCTCCTTTTTTGTATTGCCTTATTATTGTAACATAAGTTGTCTTTTTTTTCCACCGTTTTTAGTATTTTTCAAAGTAATTCTATAAAAAAGTTGCTATTTTCTTTTATTTTCTGTATAATATATTTAGTTACATAAGAGGAGGATATAATTATGGCTGAATATAAAGAACTACGTCTTGTAGATAAAATTAAATATCATTATAGAGTATGGCAAGCAGAAAAAGCTGAAGATAAAAGGCAAGAAATTGAACATGATGACCGTATTCCAGTTAATAAACAAGAAATAATTAACATGTTACTAGAAGAAAGAGCAAAAAAAGAAAATAAGAAAAATAATGTAAAATATCTTTCTGCTTCCAAAGAAAAAACATTTCAGAACTTACCTAATACTTTAGAACAGTATAAAGTTCCAAGAGACTCTATAAAAAGTGCTACAGAAATAATTTTAACAGAAAAAGAAAAAAGGTTAGATAAAATGTTAGGAAAAGAATTAAATAGTGAAAGAGATGCATACGATAATATCGTTGAATTACAAACTTTTCTAAGTCATCCTCATGACAGCATATCAAATGTTGAAAATAGAATAAATGAGAAATTATTTTATATTCAAAATATATTTGGAAAAGACATATTAAATAAAGGATTACAAATATATGAAAATGATAAATTTTTAAAAACTATATACACTACTATGACTATACCAGATAGAATGAAAATGCAAGAAGAAATTGTAAGTAATCCTAAGTTATCAGAACAATTGGAGCAAGCAAGATATAATCCAGAAAATCTTAAACAATCTACTGGAAAATTTGTTTTATACCAAGCTGTTTTTTCTAAATTGATAGAAAACGAATTAGATGAACAAAGTAAAACTTCAAATGAATTGAATGAAATTGCATAAAAAAATTGACAAAATTATAAAAATAGTATAATATAACTCTTAGGTTACGCCAATATAGCTCAGTTGGTAGAGCAACAGATTCGTAACCTGTAGGTCGGCAGTTCGATTCTGCCTATTGGCTCCATTAAGTAAAATCGTCGCACCAGACGAAAGTATTGAAAAATCAACTGTAAAGGTTGATTTTTTTGTCGCCTTTATCTTGAAAAAGGAAGGATGGTGTGGTATGATAAGTATTGTTAAGAAGAAAAACAAGATTAAAAGAGAATTGCTCTCTAAAATTGAATGGGCTTGCAGTTTGAATGCTATAAAACTTGAACACAAAATGATATTTGAAGGTTGTTTAAGAATTATAGAACATACAAACTTAGCGTATGTAGAACCACATAGAGTAATCATTAAAGATAAGTTATTCTTATTCTTTAATGAATGTGATTATTTTTATGTGGGAGATTTAAGGTATAAATACCCTTTATATCAATTAAAAGACTACATAGAAAGGCTACTTTAATTTTAGAGTTTTTTTGTGCCTTTCCATTCAAGAGTGAAAGGAGAGAATTTATAAAATGAATGAAGAAAAGAAGATTGCAGGAATTTATATTAGAGTTAGTACAGAAGATCAAGTCAGAGAACGGATTTAGTTTGATAGAGCAAAAAGAAAAATTATTACAACTTTGTAAATTTAAAGAATATGAAGTATTTAAAGTTTATGAAGATGCTGGAATATCAGCTAAAAATATTAAAGATAGACCAGCATTTCAAGAAATGTTAGCAGATATGAAACAAGGGAAAATCAATTACATTGTAGCTTATAAGTTAGACAGAGTTACTCGTTCAGTTCGTGATTTAGAAGAACTAATCGCACAATTAGAATTATACAATACCTATTTGGTGTGTGATAAAGACGATGTAAATACATCTTCGGCTAATGGAAGATTTTTTGTAAGAATGCTAACAGTATTATCACAATTAGAAATAGAGATAGTTAGTGAAAGAACAAAATTTGGTTTAAATGGTGCTATTAAGTCTGGGCATTTACCCGGAATTGTACCATTAGGCTATAAAAAAGACAACAATAAGAAAACTATAATTGATGAAACTACAAAAGACATTGTAGTAAGAATATTTAATATGTATCTTGAAGGAAAAAGCTATCAACAAATAAGTAATACTTTAAACAAAGAAAAAGTATTAGCCCCAAAACATTGGAGAGACACAACCATTATGAAAATAATAGACAACAAAGTATATATGGGAGATTATGAAAAAGGAAAATCTAACAGTAAAGACACATTAGTTTATATGAATGTAGTAGAGTCAATCATTAGTCGTGCTATGTGGGAAGAAGCACAATACCAAAAAGAGAAAAATCAAAGAAGTTATACAAGAGATAGAGTTTATATATTTTTTCAAAAACTAAAATGTCCTAAATGTAATCGAATAATGAAATGTAAAGGTTCTGGAGGAACCAAAAAGAAATATATGTATTATACTTGTGAACATTGTAAAATCTATTACAGAGAAGACAAAATCGAAGAATGTTTGCAAAGATTTATTCTTGAGTTAGTAGAGTATGATATGGCAGTTAAGAAATATTTTTTACCAATACTAGCTGACAAAAAAGAAACAAAAACAGAAAAACTAGACCAAGAAATTGACACATTACAAAAGCAAAAAGAGAGAATTAAAAAAGCATATTTAAGTGGTATTGTTGAGATGGAAGATTTTTCAGAAGATTATAAAATCATCGAAGAAAAAATAAACATTTTAGAAACCAAAAAATATGAAAAACTTAATACAAATAGTTTATCGTTTACACCACAAC
>CANONT010000048.1 GCA_947567695.1 uncultured Clostridium sp. | reverse complement strand
GACGAATGCGACTGAAATAGTTTTACAAATTTTTAAACAAAAGCCATAAAGGGTCCTGTTTTCGGGTATTGTTATGGCTTTTGTTTTAGAATTTGTAAACGTTATGTAAGGTAGCCGAGGAATTTATGCTAAATAGATTAGGGATATCTGGGCTAAGACGTCCTAATGGTGACAGCATTGCTTGACTTCTTTTAGATTATTTTTCTAAAACAATCGTAACAGGTCCATCATTTAAAAGACTAACTTTCATATCTGCACCAAATATACCTTTTTCAACATGAATTTCATTTCTTTCACAGGCAGAACAAAAGTATTCATATAACTCATTTGCTTGTTCTGGTTTAGCTGCCTCTGTAAAAGAAGGCCTATTGCCTCCTGTACAATCAGCATACAATGTAAATTGAGAAACAATTAACAGTTTACCCCCGACATCTTTTAAACCTAAATTCATTTTGTCATTCTCATCTGTAAACACTCTCAATTTACAAAGTTTATTAACTAAATAATCCGCTTCCTCTTTGGTATCCTTATGCGTAACTCCTAATAATACCAAAAAACCCTTTTCAATTTTTCCTACTACATTTCGTTCCACTTCTACTTGTGCATTTTTTACCCTTTGAATTACTATTTTCATTGTCTTTACATAGGTTATTTTTGGGTCACTAATCCTTCTGTTCATCACTTTGTCTCAAAATTTACAAATAACCTTTTCTCCTTTATTTCTTATTTTTCTTTTCTTCCTTATCTTCTTCCAATTTCACATTTGACTCAACTTCTACTGTCTTTTCTAAATTTGTTTTTTCCTCTTCCTCATCTTCTTGTTTTTTCTTTTTTTCAGTTGTCTTTTTCTTACAAGCTTTCTTGTCATCCTTTTTTATTTCTTTTTTTAGTTCCTCTTCTACTATATTCTTTTCCTCTTCATTTTCCTCTTTCACTTTTGTATTTTCCAATGTTTCTAGCACTTCCACCTCTTTTGCAGGCTCATCCGTTTGTTTTGCCCCACAATTTGGACAGAACTTATCCTCTTTTTCAATCTCTTTATAGCATTCCTTGCATTGTCTTTTATCTTTTAATTCCAAACATTGTTGTAATAAACTCTCTATCTCATCACTTAAAACATCAATCTTTGTACATTGTTCCTCTAAATCGTCTTGGATTGATATATCCTCTTCTCTTACATGTTTTTCATATACTTTTTGACCAATTTCCTCATAAATATCATTAATTTGTGTTTTCAATTCACCTATTTTAAATTTAAGTTTTGTTTCTTTCGCTATTTTACCAGTTTTGTCAGCTGTCACCTTATACGCTTCTGTTGCTTTCTTTCCTAACTTATCAAAAAATTCCATTCTTTTCTCTCCTTTTCTTTCGAGACAAGAGGGACAGGTCTTTTGTCTCATTTTTTATGATTTTCTTTTCTCAATATTCTTTATTTAATTTTGAGACAAAAAAGATCCGTCCCTCTTGTCTCATTTTTCTTTATTATTTGATTTTTATATGGTAATTATTCACTTTTTTTATCTCTTGTCATTAATTTTTTAACTGCTTCTTGTGGTTTCAAATTTTCATATATCACCTGATATACTGTGTTTACAATTGGCATATCGATTGAATGCTTTTTACACAATTCGTAAGCTACTTCGATGTTATCGATACTTTCAATTACCATTCCCACTTCTTTTTTAGCTTCTTCTAACGTTTTTCCTTGACCAATTAATTTTCCCGCTTTTCTGTTTCGACTATGCTCACTCAAACAAGTTACAATTAAATCTCCCAAACCACTTAGTCCATAAAAAGTTTCTTGTTCTCCTCCTAAAGCCACTCCTAGTCTTGCTAATTCACTCAGTCCTCTTGTAATTAATGCAGCAAAGCTATTATCGCCCAATCCGATTCCTGCTGCTACACCAGCACAAAAAGCAATAATGTTTTTTAAGGCTCCCCCTAATTCGACACCTTTAACATCTTTTGAAGTATAAATTCTCATTTCATCACACATAAAAGTATCTTGTATCATTCTTAAAACCTCTTCCTGTTGGGAAGCGACTACTAAAACAGTTGGCATGCTGACTGATACCTCTTCTGCATGGCTTGGTCCAGATAAGACTCCTACTTTGGCTGTTGGTAATTCTTCTAAAATCACCTCATCTAATGTCTTTAAACTTTCTTTTTCAAATCCCTTTGAACAAATAATCACAGGTTTTTGCCCCACATATTGTTTATATTGCTGGAAGGTTTCTCTTGTAAATTTTGAAGGTGTTACATGTAAAATAAATTCTGTATCTTGTATGACTTCTTCCAATTCGTTGGAACATGTTATATGGGGGTCAATTACTAACCCTGGCAAAAACTTACATTTTCGTTCTTCGTTGATTAGTCGCTTTTCTTCTTCGTCAAAAGACCAAATTTTTATTTCATTTCCTAATTTTGCTAGGTGAGTTCCTAAGGCTACTCCCCAGCTTCCACTCCCTATAATTGCTATTTTACTCATTTTTTTCTCCTCTATCCATAATTATTTAAAAAATGCGATCTCTTATTTCTTAAAACTTAATTTGTTTTCTGTTCCATTTAATAATCTTTTGATATTAGTTCTATGATTATATAACACAATCCCTGCCAAAATAATGCTGTAAATCAAATATGTACTTCCTCTTTTTCCCTCTGTTAATATTGTATAACTATCATGAATAAATAATGTCAAAACTGGAAATAAAATAGCTGCTCCACAAGATCCTAATGATACCATTCTTGTTAATGCCATTAAAACGAGAGCAAATACCAAACAAATTAATCCAATTTTCCAATTACTCATCAACAAAATTCCTAAAGAAGTTGCTACTCCTTTTCCGCCTTTGAAACCAAAGAATATAGGAAAAGTATGACCTAGTACAACAGCAATTCCAGCAATTTGAAGTAATAATTCTTGGTTCGTTCCTTCTATGCTCTTACCAATAATCATAGAAATAGCAATAGCTACAATCCCTTTTGCTATATCAAATAACAAGGTAATCGCTGCCGCCTTTTTTCCTAGTGTTCTTAAAACATTGGTAGCTCCTGTACTGTTGCTCCCTTTCTCTCTTAAATCAAAACCTCCCATTTTTTTACTGATAAAAATGGAAATATTTAAACTTCCTATACAATAGGCAATTATTGCCATAAATATGTATTCTATCATCTCTTGTTCCTCCTAAACATCTTTTTCGTTCTTTTCTCGCACAATAATCCTAACAGGTGTCCCCTCTAATCCAAACTCTTTTCTAATCTGATTTACCAAATAGCGTTCATAAGAGAAATGAAATAACTCTTTATTATTCACAAAAATAACAAACGTTGGTGGCTTTGTGGAAGCCTGTGTACCATAATAAATTTTCAGTCTCTTTCCCTTATCTGTTGGTGGTTGTACAATCGCAATTGCTTCATTAATTACCTGATTCAAAATAGAGGTCGAAACTCGCATCGCATTTTGTTCCGCCACATGATTCATCAAGTCAAATAATTTTGTGACTCTTTGCCCTGTTTTAGCAGATATAAAAATCATAGGGGCATAAGACAAATATTTCAATCGATCATAGACTTCCTTTTTGTACTTTTCTAAGGTTCCCGTTTCCTTTTCTACCGCATCCCATTTATTGACTACAATAATAACGCCTTTACCTGCTTCATGTGCTTCTCCAGCTATTTTAGCATCTTGATCTGTTACCCCTTCTGTTGCATCGATCATCATTAAACACACATCTGCCCTTTCAATTGCCAGTAAAGTTCTCATAATACTAAATTTCTCAATCGATTCTTTGACCTTGCTTTTTCTTCTAACACCTGCTGTATCAATCAAAATATATTTTCCTTTTTCATTCTCAAATTCCGTATCAATCGCATCACGAGTTGTTCCAGCAATATCACTAACAATCGTCCTGTTTTCTCCTAAAATCTTATTAATCAAAGATGACTTCCCGACATTTGGTTTTCCGAATCACGGCTACTTTAATCACATTATTTTCTTCTTCCTTTTCTGTCTTTGGTGGAAAATTTTCATATATTTTATCTAAAACATCTCCCACACCAATCGCATTGCTTGCAGAAATAGGATAAGGATCGCCAATCCCTAGATTATAAAATTCATATGCTTCTTGTTTATCTTTTTCAAAATGATCCGCTTTATTACACACCAAAACAATTGGCTTCTTAGCTTTCTTCAGCATCAAAGCAATCTCTCGATCCGCAGCTGTTACCCCTTGTTTAAGATCTGTCAAAAACAAAATCACATCTGCCATCGCTATCGCTAAATTCGCCTGTTCTCTCATTTGTGATAAAATAACATCGTCCGAATCTGGTTCTATACCACCAGTGTCAATTAGAGTAAAATCTCTCCCTCTCCAATTCGTCTCAGCATAAATTCTATCTCTCGTCACACCTGGCGTATCTTGTACAATCGAAATTCTGCTTCCCACTAAATAATTGAAAAAAGTCGATTTCCCTACATTTGGTTTTCCGTATGATTGCTACAATTGGTTTCATTTGGTTATTTCTGGGACATTTCTTAGTTCTTAAGGTACGAAGTACCTTTTAGAAATAAGTTATGCTGTGTAGGCACCACTCCACCCTTTTTGGCTAATTTGGGGACAGGTTACCTCTTCCCTTCTCCTTTCCTTCTAAATATGTACAGTATATCATATTTTATGTCATTTTCACAGTTGGTATTCTTTGATTTCGCAATTGTCAAGTCCTAATCCCCTTAGCACTTCCATTCCCTCTGGAATACCTTCTAATGTTACTCTAATGGGAACACACACTCCTCCATGTGTTACCAATAATAACTGTTTTGTCTTTATATTGTTGTTTTATTTTTTCTAAAAATCCTTGCACTCTTGCAAATAATTCTCCTGTACTTTCTACATCTTCATATTGTTTATTTAATTTATAATTCCATATTTCGTTGAAATCAAATTCTTCTCGAGTTTTTCCTTCAAATTCTCCAAAATATCTTTCTGAAATACTTTCATCAATAATAATTGGAATGTCTCTTCCTCTTGCTACAATTTCTGCTGTTTTCTTTGCTCTTTTTAATGGTGATGATATAATAATATCAATTTTTTGATTGAATAATTTTTCTCTTATGTCTTCTGCTTGCTTGATTCCTGTTTCGTTTAATTCTGTATCTGTTTCCCCTTGTATTTTTCCTTCTACATTCCAATCTGTTTGTCCATGTCTTGTTAATAATAGTTTCATGGTTGCCTCCTACTCATCTAATTTATATTACTATATCATATGACTTTACAAAAATCAATGCAAAAAAATGTTTAAATAAAGAAAAATCCCTCATATGAGGGAAATTCATTATATTTTTGCAATTCCACCGATAATTTTGCTATCTTGTGTTGAAGCTAATAACTTAGCACCTCCTGAAATAACAACCATATCATCTTTTTCCAAAATTCCTTTTTGTTTTAACTTTTCGATACCTTCTTCCACAATATCATTAATAACTTCTTTCTTTTCTACAAAGATTGGTGTTACATTCCATACAATTGCTAATTGATTATAAGTTCTTCTATTATCTGTAATAGCTAAAATTGGGCAACCTACACCTAATCCAGCCAATCTTCTTGCTGAGTCACCTGTGTTGGTATAACATACAATGGCATCTGCATTTAAGTTCATTGCCATAACAGCTGTTGCATAAGATATTTTACTTTCTAGTGTATCCATTGGAACTTCTTTGCTCTTAAATCTTTTCCAATAATCAATATCCTTTTCTACTCTATTAGCTATTTTTACCATAGTTTCAACACATTCAACTGGGTATTTACCCATAGCACATTCTCCTGATAGCATAACAGCACTTGTTCTATCATAGATTGCATTAGCAACGTCACTAGCTTCTGCTCTCGTTGGTAATGGATTATAAGTCATAGTTTCTAGCATTTGTGTAGCCGTAATAGCTGGTTTGCTTGCTTTATTTGATAATTTGATAAATCTTTTTTGCATAACTGGTGGTTCTGTAAAATCTGTTTCAGTAGCCATATCACCACGAGCAATCATTTGAACATCTGCATTTTCAACGATTTCCTCCATGTTTTCTAGCCCTTCAACATTTTCTACTTTTGTAATAATTTTAATATCTTTTCCACCATTTTCATCTAATACTTTTCTTACTTGATCAATGTCATCTTTGTTTCTGGCAAATGACATAGCAACATAGTCATAATCGTGTTCACATGCTGTTTTTAAATCATCAATATCCTTTTGTTTTAAAGCTGGCAAACGTACTGCTGTTCCTGGTAGGTTAATTGTTTTTCTACTTCCTAATCCATTTCCATGAACAACGGTACATACAATATCTTTATCCACAATTTCATCAATGACAAGTTCAATCGCTCCATCATCAATTAACACTTTGCTTCCTGGTTTTACATCTTTATATAATTCTTTGTAAGATACAGATACTTTATCTTTATCTCCTACAATATCTTCATTAACTAATGTGAATTTTTGTCCATCTTCTAATTTTATCTTTTCATTTTTTCCAGTTACTAACATTCCTGTTCTAATCTCTGGTCCTTGCATATCTAGTAATAATGAAACTGGTATATCAAGTTCTTTTCTTAATCTAATAACCTCTTCTGTCTTTTCTGATTGCTCATCCCAACTACCATGTGAATAGTTAATTCTTGTTACATTTAACCCTGCCTCAAATAACTCCTTTAATTTGTACTCACTAGCTGGTCCTATTGTTCCAACAATTTTTGTCTTTCTTAAATCTTTTTTCATCTAATTTCATTCCTTTCTTGAGGCATTTACCCTCTTTACTTAAAATCGATTTGTATTATATCATATGTAAGTTACAAAATTCAACATTTTTTCGCATTTTTTTATAATTTTGAATGATTTTGGGGACGGAGGAAAAATTCATGATGAATTTTTAATATGATAATTTAAATAGACTTCATGATTTTTTCCTCCGTCCCTAAAATCATTTCAACTCAACCATAGCATGTAGCACTTTTTTATCTTCGCTTTTAATCGCCACCACATGCTTATTTTCCTCATAAGCATACTGGCAAACAACAGTATTTCCCAACTTAATTTCTTTTTTATACATAATTCGGATTTCGTCAAAAGGTCTTTGAGCATAAATCTCTTCTGGTAATGCTTCGTACGCCAAATCCAAATAATATAAATTATGCATATGTCCAATTACATCTATATCTTTCCTCTTTATTTGATATATTATACTACTTTTATAATTTTCTGGTTCCTTTATTTTTTCAATTTCCTTATCTGGAAACACGCACTGATCCCATTCTGACTCATACTGATCAGCCATTTTTTGTTCTACTCTAGCTATTTTCCCTGTTTGATTATTCACCAATAACCATTTTGAAGATGCTATCACACAAAGATTGTGAGCCTCATCATAAATTTCAAAATCACGATATGCATAACATTTTATAATATTTCTCGACCAAGTATGTATATCTAAAATTTGCCCATATTGTGGTCTTTTTATCACTTTCACTTTCCAATCCAATAATAGCCATGTCAAATGAGTTGTGTCTGAAGTATGAATGCCATATCCTACACTGTCTGAATGATAAGCTGCAATATCTTCTAAATATTCTAATATGGCTTTATTACTTACTTCCTTCCCTTTCCAAACATCTTTCAATCCTACTTTAAATTTTTCTTGGTAAATCATTTCGTCTCCTTCTCTTTTTACATCCCCACTGGTTCCGGGATAAAATGGGGACATTGGTCGATTGCGTAAGTTATCCGTAACTCACTTCGTTCGAACGACAAATTTCTCCTTCTTTTAGTTCTTCTACATGTTATCCGTAACTCACTTCGTTCGAACGGATAACTTAGTACCCAGGTTTTTTTAATAACTTAAACATGTTCTTTTTGTATTCTTCTACCCCAGGTTGATTAAATGGATTCACCCCTAATAGCATTCCTGACATAGCACATGCTTTTTCAAAAAAGTAAATTAATTCTCCTAAATTAGTCTCATCCAATTTGTCCATTTTAATTTGTATATTTGGTACATTTCCTGTTACATGAGCCTCTATGGTTCCTTCCATTGCCTTTTTATTGACATAGTCCAATCCTTTTCCAGCTAAGTAGTTTAAGCCATCTAAATTGTCATCATCTGGATGAATTTTTAGATCTGTATTTGGGTTTTCGATGGAAATTACGGTTTCAAATAAATCTCTTTTTCCTTCTTGGATATATTGTCCCATTGAATGTAGATCCGTTGTAAAATCAACTCCTGCTGGGAAGATTCCCTTTCTCTTTTTTCCTTCACTTTCTCCAAAGAGTTGTTTCCACCATTCTGTAAAATAATGCATTTTTGGTTCATAATTGACTAATATTTCAATACTCTTACGTGATTTATATAAAATATTTCTTGCCACTGCATATTGATAACATTCATTATATTTCAAATTAGAATCATTGTATCTTTCTTGTCCAATACGTGCTCCTTCCATTAATTTGTCAATATCAACTCCTGCAACAGCTATGGGAAGTAATCCAACAGCTGTTAAAACAGAATATCTGCCACCAACATTGTCAGGCACTACAAATTTCTCATATCCTTCATTATCTGCTAAGGTTTTAAGGGCTCCTTTTTCTTGATCTGTTGTTGCATAAATTCTACTTCTTGCCTCATCAATTCCATATTTATTTTCTAAGATTTCTCTGAAAATTCGGAAAGCAATGGCAGGTTCTGTCGTTGTTCCTGATTTTGATATAACATTCACAGAAAAATCCTGATTGCCAATATATTCAATTAATTCATTCATATAATTAGGGCTTAAATTGTTTCCTACATATAAAATTTGTGGGAATTTTCTTTGCTTATCTGGAAGCATATTATAAAAGGAACTTGTTAAACTTTCAATAACAGCTCTAGCACCTAAATAAGATCCTCCAATTCCAATCACAACTAAAATATCAGATTCTTTTTTGATTTTTTTGGCTGCTTTTTTGATTCTTGCAAATTCTTTTTTATCATAATTAGTTGGTAATTCAAGCCATCCTACAAAGTCCTTTTCATCATTTGCTCTTCTATGCAAATCTTTATGGATATTTTCCACTTGTTCTTTGTATTCTAAAATGCTCTTTTGTGTGATGTCACTTTTTTTCAAATTCAACTTTATTTCTGCCATAGCACATTCCTCTTTTCTTTTTATATTTCTGAAGTTATTATATAGAAACATTGAAAAAAATTCAAGTAAAAAATAAGAAAAATCTTTGATTTTTCTTTCTAAGAGTTGCTAATGCAACTCT
>CANONT010000047.1 GCA_947567695.1 uncultured Clostridium sp. | reverse complement strand
TATGCCAAAAGGGTAAAAGGTTCCCAAAAGCTAAGGATGCCAGCCCTCCATGTGCGAAAAGAAACGTCCCCATTGCACACAGGAAGGAGAAAGCATGAAAAAGAAAGTTTGGTTTGGTATTATTTTATTTTTACTAATATCAGGCAGTTTATTTCTGTATTTTCAAGTACAGGCATCTACTAAATTAGATGGGATAGAAAGTTTTCCAACTAGTTATCAGCCATACTTGAGGGAATTAGCCCAAAAACATCCGAATTGGAAGTTTACAGCTTTGTATACCAATTTGGATTGGAATTATGTGATTAATCAGGAAAATGTATTTGGGAAAAATCTGGTTCCTAAAAATTATTCGGACAGATGGAAAAATACGACACCAGGTCAATACAATGTAGAGGTGGATAGTGGTTGGGTAGATAGTTCTAGGCAAGCAGTGGAATATTGTATGGATCCTAGAAATTTTTTAAATGAAATTCGTCTTTTTCAATTTGAGGGCTTGTCTTATGATGAACATACCAACCATTTAGATGGAATTGAAAAAATCTTATATGGAACCGAATTTTATCAAACAAAGGTGTCTTATTTAGACAGTAATGGGAATACGATTTCTATGAATGAGAAATATGGTGATTTAATTTTGAGAGGGGGACAAACTTCAAAGGTTAGTCCTTATCATTTAGCATCTCGTATCAAACAGGAGGTAGGTCCTTTTTTATCCCATAGTTCGATTAGTGGAAATGTAGAAGGTTTTAAGGGATTATATAATTTTTATAACATAGGAGCTACCAGCTCGTCAGAGCCGATGGGAGCGATTAAGAAGGGATTACAATATGCCAAAGATGGAAAAGGGGCAAGTCAAGCTACCAAAGATAAATACTTAATTCCTTGGAATACCAAGGAAAGGGCTATTACAGGTGGAGGAATTTTTATTGGTTCTAGTTATATTAATGTAGGACAAAATACCATTTATTTACAGAAATTTGATGTCAATGATGATCGAGGAAATGATTTGTTTTGGCATCAATATATGACCAATGTATTAGCTCCTTATAGTGAGTCAAAGTCGATTTATAATGGGTATCAAAAAAGTGGATTATTGGCAACATCGATGTCTTTTATCATACCAGTTTATCATAATATGCCAACCATTCCAACACAAAGTCCCAATATCAATCCCAATGATTTTAATCAAGATAACACTAAAGTGTATTGTAATGGAAACCATGTCAATGTAAGAACAGGACCGTCCAGTTCCTATGAAATCCTTACAACTGTTAATCAACAAGATCAAATGACTCGAATTAGAAAAGGAAAGCAAGCAGGGGAAAGGTGGGATCAAGTAATACTGGAAAATGGAATGGTTGGTTATGTGTATCAAACTTATGTTACAGAAATACCGCCTGTTCAAATAGAAAAGATTGAACTCAATTTAGACGATACTACCTTACAAAAGGGAGAGAAAAAACAATTACAAGTAAAAATTTTACCAGCAGAAGCCAGTGATCACAAGGTAAGATATACTTCTAGTGCTCCCGCTGTTGCAACTGTTGATGACAAAGGGAATATACAGGCTCTTCGTTCTGGAACAGCAACGATTACTGTTAAAGCAGAAGAAAATAGTGTGCAAAATCAGATTACAATAACGGTATATAGTAAAGTGACAGGGATTCAATTAGATCAAAGTGAGATTTATATGCAAGTGGGCGATACTTTTCAAATCCATGGAACCATTGATCCAGAAGATGCAAACGATCCGACAATTGGATATCAAAGTACGAATACGGAAATTGCAACCATACAAGAAAATGGGATTATCACAGCGAAACAAATAGGGGAAACTACGCTACTAGCAACTGCCCATGAAAATCCAAATATTCAGGCACAATGTAAGTTATTTGTCGTAAGAACCATGGACGATTCCGAAATTCATTTTGATAGCTCTTTAACCGTGAATAGTTTAGAAATTAGCGGAATAGATGTGAATCAAAATACTGTTGCAGAAATCAAAGAAAAAATCACGACTGATTTGGAAATTGAAATAGTGAATTACAAAAATGAAATTTTACAAGATACCGATCTTGTGGGAACAGGTAGCAAAATACGTGTGAAAGAAGATGGCAAAATTTTAAGGCAATATCAAATTATCTTATATGGAGATGCCGATGGCGATGGAAGAATTACAAGTGTGGATTTATTAGTTTTACAACGCCATATTTTAGGAATTGAACCTATGGGGGCTATTTTTAGAAAAGCTACGAATATTAATAAAAATGGCAAAAAGCCGACTTCTGTGGATTTGCTGTTGATCCAAAGACATATTTTGGGCTTGCAAATCATACAACAGTGATGTGCAATGGGGACGTTTCCTTTTGCACATGGGAGTGGGTTAGCACCTTATCTTTGGGAGAACCATTTGCTCTTTTGGCATAAATTCCTTGGCTACCTTGCATAACGTTAACAAATTCTAAAACAAAAGTCATAACAATACCCGAAGACAGGACACTTTTATGGCTTTTGTTTAAGAATTTGTAAAACTATTTCAGTCACTATTGGTCATTTATGCCAAAAGGGCAAATGGTTTCCCAAAGCTAAAGATGTCAGTTTACCCATGTGCAAAAGGAAACGTCCCCATTGCACATGATTGGAAAAAGGAGAAATGTTTATGAGAAATAAAAGAGTTTTGATTATTTTAATTTTTATAATTGTTTGTTATTATTTTTTAAATTTTACTTATGCTTCTAATATGGCAACTGTTTATTTGTCTAGTAATCAGGAAGTAGTGGAAAAAAACGAGGAGATAGAATTAACAGTTAATATCCAAAATAGAAAAACAGCAGCTTTTGATTTGTTTCTTTATTTTGATGATTCAAAATGGGAGTATATTTCTAATTTAGAAAATACGAATGTGATAGATGACAATTGTATTGCTTTTGTTTGGTATGAGCCCAATGGCGGAAATGGAGCCAAGGAAGGGGAAGTGGCAAAGTTTAAGTTTAAGGCAAAAGAGGAAGGTTTATCTACTTTTGCCATACAAGGGGATTTTTATAGCGAAAAAGCACAATTGCTACAAACGGAGTTTAAAGAAAAACAAGTTCAAATTGGGAAAGAAGATAGTAGGTTACAAAAACAAGCAGAAGAGAGAGGAAATAATTTGCAAAGTAGTAATGCTACTTTACAGGCTTTGCGATTAGAGCGAGAAGGTTTAACTCCTGCTTTTGATTCAGATGTTTATACGTATTATTTGACGATACCAAATGATATACAAGATGTCGATGTGCTAGCTGTCAGTGAAAATCCCAAGGCTACGGTTGAGATAACGGGAAATACAGGTTTACAAGAAGGATTAAATCACATTACGATTCATGTTATTTCAGAGGATCAGACACAAAATAATAATTATATGATTCATGTAACAAAGACAGCTAACCCAGAACTGGCGAATACCAATTTAGAAATGTTAGCAATCGAGAATGCTTTACTGGATCCTCCTTTTGCTGTTTTTGAAACAAATTATAAAGCGGAAGTGTCGCAAGAAACGGAAAATCTTAATCTCTTAGCTGTACCAGAAAATGAACAAGCAACTGTTATAGTTACAGGGAAAGAAAATCTGAAGGAAGGGCACAATTTGGTTAGTGTGTTGGTAACGGCTCCAAATGGTTTTACCAAAAAGAAATATGAAATGGATGTTTATCGAAGAAATTTGCAAGAACAAAAAGCATATGAAGAAGAACAGGAAGAACAGAAAGATAAATTAGAGGAAGCTTATCAAATAGAAGAATTAAGTAGCGATGTTGGACAGATGCAAGAACAGGCTACTACAAGTCAAAGTAAAAAGTATGATAATGTAGCTGTCTGGATTGTGTTAGCTATTTTAGTCGGTTTGGTATTAATAGGATTTTTTTGGAAGAAGTTTATCATTCAGTCTCGTTGATTTTTATTAAAAGATAGTAGTAGGGCTTTTGTAGTTAGGTTGACAGCAGTGAAAACATAGTAACTTAAAATGAACTTCTCTCATACAATATAAAAATGAAAATTGAGAGGAGTTTATTTTTATGGATTATGAATTATTAACAAATGGGAATGTGAAAATAGGACAAAAAGCACCTGATTTTGAAGCGGATACTACTTTTGGAGAAATTCGATTGGAAGATTATAAGGGGAAATGGTTAGTTTTATTTTCTCATCCAGGAGATTTTACCCCCGTATGTACAACAGAAATGATAGCTTTTACAAGAGCACATACATATTTTAAGGATTTAAATACTGAACTATTAGGTTTAAGTGTTGATAGTAATAGTTCCCATCTTGCGTAGCTAAAGTTACCAACAAAATAAAAAAGCAATCACCTGTGAAAAAGCATTGAAAAGATATACATAATGTGGTAAAATATTATCATAGCAATTTATTAATGACTGTTCTAAAAGAAAGGAGAACGCAATATGACACGTGACAAAATTAAAGGAAAAATGACACTTAAATTTGAAGACAGAAAGGAAGATGGCAAAGAGCTTGTAGGCATAGAGTTGGATGAAACAGCAATGATTGAAATTGCCAACTTTATTGATGGTTTTTATGTAGGAAAAGAAAGTAGTATACTTGGGACTAGCTTTGTTTCACCAGAGTTTAAGCTTGCTAATCAAATAATAAATCGATATACAAATGGTGATGACAGATTTAGCAGAGATCAGTTCTATAATTTAATTTGCGAAAAGCTTAAAGATTTTTTAGAATAGTCTTATAATTCTATTGTAATAGTGTTAGCAACAGAATGTAAGTGTTATGCTTACATTTTGTTGCTTTTACAAATAATATTTTTTATAAAACTTGATAAAATATTAAAAGAATGGTAATATATAAACAATAGATAGAAATGTTAATAAGAAGGTGTTTAATTAAAAAAATGAGTGAAAAAGTATATACAATTGAAGAAATAAAAGAACTGATATGCGATATATTAAGAAAGTATGGAATTGAAAAAGCATATATATTTGGTTCATATGCAAGAGGTGAAGCAAATCAGCAATCTGATGTTGACATTATGATAAAAAAAGGAAAATTAAAAACACTTTTGCAATTATCTGCACTTGCTTATGAAATAGAGCAGATCTTAAAGAAGCAAATTGATATTGTAGTAGAAGAAACATACACAGATGATATAAATTATGATAGCGAAACAATAAAACTTGCCAAAAATATATTTTATAACGAAGTAAAGAAAGAGAGATTGAATATATATGAGTAATTTAAATAGAGATTTAACAGTGTTATTACATATGAAAGAATATTGTGAACAAATAGAAAAAACATTTGATATGTTTGGAAGAAATATAGAAGATTTTAATATTAATGTTGTATTCAGAAATGCAATTTCTATGCCTATATTTCAAATAGGAGAACTTGTTAATCATTTGACAGAAGACTATATTGTAGCAACGCAGAATGATATAAATTGGAATGAAATAAGAGGTATGAGAAATCGTTTTGCACATGGATATTATGATATGGACTATAGCATTATTTTTGATACAGCAATAAATGATATACCTATAATAAAGGAATTTATTGATAAAGAAATAAAGAAATTAATGAAATAAAAATTATTAAAATTATAGATAAAATTTAAAACTAAAACAGAACAAAATGTGTTCTGTTTTTCTCAAAAATATATACAAAAAATCATCTCTCGGAGAGTAAAAAAGGTTTTAGGAAATCTTCCTAAACAGCGAAAACGGTGTCAAAACACCAAGCTGGCGAATATTGGGCATTAAAAATGATCCTCAATATTCGTTCTTTTTTTGTACCCTTTTTTCTTTTTATATACCCATTTTAATCAAGTACAAAAAATATATGTTAAATTATTCGTAAATTTATGAAAAGATTAGTCATTTTTCAAATTTAGTTTTAATAAAATTTACGAAGGTGAATAAACAATGAATGAAAATGATAAAGAGAAAAAAGAACAAGTTATTTATATATTTAACAATAACAAAGAAGATATAAATATGCAAATACAAAAGAGTTTTATTTCATATTTAAAAGATACGATTAAAATTGATAAAAAAGATTGAAGATTTGAATTAATAGCTATATAATCTTTCTAGCAGGTGATTGCTAGAATAATGGAGGTGCAAATGAGTTTTAGCAATCAAAATATCATAAATAAAGCATTTAAAGTAGGAATCTATATACGTTTATCTCGTGAAGATGGAGACAAATTAGAAAGTGATAGTATTTCAAATCAAAGAGATATTTTGCAAAGATATATAAAAGAAAATCAGCTTATTTTTATAGATGAGTACAAAGATGATGGGATTTCACGGAACAACTTTTGATAGACCAGATTTTAATCGAATGATACAAGATATAGAAAACAAAAAAATTAATATGATTATTACAAAAGACTTATCAAGACTTGGAAGGGATTATATAAAAACAGGTTACTATATAGAAAATTACTTTCCAGAAAAAAATGTAAGATATGTTTCGGTATTAGATGGAATAGATACATTTTTAGATAGTACAAACAATGATGTAACACCTTTTAAAGCAATTATAAATGATATGTATGCAAAAGATATTTCCAAAAAAATTAAAGGAGTTTTACGAGAAAAGGAATTAAAAGGAGAATATTTAGGAAGTATCGCCCCCTATGGGTATAAAAAAAGTGCAATATATAAAAACAAGCTAGAGATAGACAAAAATGTATCTTATGTAGTAGAAAAAATATTCGAGCTATATTTAAAAGGAAACGGATTACAAAAAATATCAAATATTTTAGATGAAGAAGGAATTGATCCCCCCAGTAAATATCTAGGTTTAAAACATCAAAGAACAACATGGAATCCTAAATCCATAAGAGCAATGCTTATAAATGAAGTATATATTGGAAATACTGTTCAAAATAAATGTGTTTCTGTTTCCTATAAAGTAAAAAAGCGAAAACCTAAAAATGAAAGTGAATATATAAGAGTAGAAAATACTCATCAACCTATTATTGAAAAAGATATATTTATTAAAGCACAAGAAATTTTAAAAAGTAAAAAAAGTCTATCAACACCAAAACATACTGAACTATTAAAAGGATTAATCTTTTGCCATAATTGTGGTAGGCAACTTAGAATTTGTTATCGAGGGAAAGTTAATAATATTGGCTACATAGATTGTAGTTTAGCTAGAGGAAAAGATAAGAAATGCAAAACTTGTAACTATAATTATAACAAATTTGAAAATAAAGTGCTTAACAATATAAAAGATATAGTTAATACATTTTGCGATAAAAATGCTTTAAAATTGATATATGAGAAAAATAAAGATAGTTATTCTACACTTATAAAAGTGGAAGAAGAAAAACTATTAAATATAAAAAATAAAATAGAAGATGTATCAAAAAAATTAGATAAAATGTATATGGACAACTTAAATGGAATTATAACAGATAACGATTACTTTAGATATTCAAGAGATTTTATAGAGCAGAAAGAAAAGTTAATAAAGGATAAAAACAATATACAAGACAAAATAAAAATATTGCAAAATAACATTCAAGTAAATCAAGATAAAGAAAAAGCTGACAAAGTAATTGAAGAATTTTTGAAATTTGAAAATCCAAGTAAAAAGATATTGTTTGAATTAATAGATAGAATAGAATTAGATGAGTTTAAAAACATATACATATACTTTAATTTTTCGGAATTAAACATTGTGAAAGAACAATTAAGTAATATGAATTTTATAGAAAGTGCATAGTTAACAAAACTTAAGTTGGTAAAAAAAGCAATGCCTCACATTTAGCTTGGATGTATGACATTTATTGTAAAACAGGAATAAAAGTATCATTTCCAATCATAGCGGATCGAAATGGACAAATTGCTAGAAAATACGGAATGATCGCCAACGATATAAGCAACACCGAAACGGTAAGAAATGTTTTTATCATTGATGACAAAGGAATTGTAAGAACTATTTTGATTTATCCTTTAAATGTTGGACGTTTCATTCCAGAAATCATTAGAACCGTGAAAGCCTTACAGATGGCAGACTGTAGTAAAGGTTCAACAGCAGCCAATTGGATGCTAGGTCAGCCAGTTATTGTTCCACCACCAAGAACTTTTGCAGAATTACAAGAAAGAAATGCAGAAATTGAAGAAAATAGAAATGGAATCAGTTGGTATTTAAGTTTTAAAGAGCCACCAGAAAAATGTTTTCAAGGAAAAGAAAAAGTTAATAAATTAGAAAGCCCCCAAAAAGAATGTTAAATTTAAATTTTAAAATAATTTTGTGAAAATTGCACATACTAAGAATGAAAAAATACGAAATCTAATTTTCGTATATCTATGTTGTAAGGAAATAGGAGGTACAAAATGGAAGAAAATCAAAAAATAAATTGTACAGTTTCAAGTTGTAAATACAACAATCAAGAAAAGGAAAAATGTACATTGCAAGCAATACATGTGGCACCAATACAAGATGTTGATACAGAAACAGCAGATGAATCTATGTGTGCAAGTTACAAATTTGAGGAAGAATAGGTAAAAGTCAGAGATAAGAGAAAAGAAGTATCTTATCTCTGTTTTCATTATAATATTTAAATTATATAAAATTATTTTAACTTTACCTTGACAGATTAAAAAAATAGAAATACAATAACAAAAAAAGGAGGAGATAATATGTTAGTAACAACAAAGGAAATGTTTGAAAAATCAATGAAAGAAGGATTTGCCATAGGGGCATTTAATGTTAATAATATGGAAATCATTCAGGCTATTGTAGATGCAGCTGCTGAGAGTAAATCACCAGTTATTTTACAAGCTTCTGCTAGTGCCATCAAATATGCGAGAATCAATTATTTAATGAAAATGGTAGAAGCAGCAGTAGAGGAACATCCAGAGGTTCCAATTGCCATCCATTTAGATCATGGACCAGATTTTGAAACTGCCAAAATGTGTATTGATCATGGATTTACATCTGTTATGATAGACGGTTCTAAATATGATTTTGAAGAAAATGTAGCTTTAACGAAAAAAGTCGTGGACTATGCTCACAGCAAAGGTGTTGTAGTAGAAGCAGAACTTGGAAAATTGGCAGGAATAGAAGATGATGTTAATGTAGAAGCTTCAGATGCTATGTATACAGACCCAGCACAGGCCCAAGAATTTGTAGAAAGAACGGGATGCGATTCTTTAGCCATTGCTATTGGAACTAGCCATGGAGCCTATAAATTTAAAGGAGAAGCAAAATTAAGATTTGATATTTTAAAAGAAATCAAAGAAAGAATACCAAATACACCAATTGTATTGCATGGAGCTTCAACCGTTATTCCAGAATTAGTACAAATGTGTAATCAATATGGGGGAGATATACCAGGGGCAAAAGGTGTACCAGATGAAATTTTACACGAAGCAAGTACTTCAGGCGTATCAAAAGTAAATGTAGATACAGATTTACGATTGGCTATGACAGCAGGAATCAGAAAAGTATTTGCTGAAGAGCCAAATGCTTTTGATCCTAGAAAATATTTAAAACCAGCCAGAGAACTAATTACTGAAACCGTAAAACATAAAATGAAAGATGTTTTTGGTTCTAGTAATAAAATTTGATGTGCAATGGGGACGTTTCTTTTTGCACATGGCGGGACGGTAACTGGGAGGGCTACTTGCCATTAAGGGAATCGTTTAGCTATTTGGCATAAATTCCTCGGCTACCTTGCATAACGTTAACAAATTTTAAAACAAAA
>CANONT010000046.1 GCA_947567695.1 uncultured Clostridium sp. | reverse complement strand
AACATAAATAAAAAAAATTCTCAAAAAAAGTGTCCAAAAACTTGACGTAGATCCAGGGATGCTAGATCCATATCAATATGAACCAAAAGAAAGAGATTTTTCAAAAGAAAATGGACTTATGGATGAAAACGAAGAAGATTTTATTGGTGGAATATAAATAAAAGAGAAAAGACTTAAAACTTTAATAAATTGAAATTAATGTTAGGTATGGCCAAATGGCATAATATTAAAAAATATATAAAAAATCATTGTACGAGTAATAAAAAATTTGAAAAACGATAAAAAGGGCTACACAAAAAGAAAAAGATGTGTTATCATATATGAGTAGAAAACAAAATACAATTTGTGCTTGTACAAGTATAAATTGTAAAACATATTTTTAGATAATTTCTGGCACAATTTTGGCACAATCCAAAAAAATGCGAACCCGCAAACCCAGTAATATCAACAAATTAAATTTTCGATAAAAATATTAGTAAAAAGCCCGAAAGTGGCTTAAATGCAAGAAAAATTAAAGGAGGAATAAAAAATGTCAGGTCACAGCAAATGGCATAATATACAAGCCAAAAAAGGAAAAGCAGACGCAGCAAGAGGAAAAGTCTTTACCAAATTAGGAAGAGAACTATTAATAGCAGTCAAAGAAGGAGGACCAGACCCAGCAGGAAATTCAAAGCTAAAAAATGTCATAGCAAAATGTAAAGCAGCCAACATGCCAAATGACACTATCAACAATGCCATCAAAAAGGCATCTAGCAGTAATGAAAACTACGAAGAAATCATATACGAAGGATATGGCCCAAATGGAGTAGCTGTTATTGTAGAAGCTGCTACGGACAATAAAAACAGAACAGCTGCAGATGTTAGACATGCTTTTGATAAATCAGGGGGAAACCTAGGAACTAGCGGATGTGTATCATACATGTTCAACAAAAAAGGAGTCATTGTAATAGAAAGAGAAACTACATCAATCGATGAGGAAGAATTAATGATGCTTGCAGTAGAAGCGGGAGCAGAAGATTTTCAAGCCTTAGAAGAAATCTATGAAGTTACAACAGATCCAGCTGACTTTACAGCAGTTCGCGAAAAATTAGAAGAAGTAGGATTAGAATTCTTAGAAGCAGAAGTGCAAATGGTTCCAACTACTACAGTAGCTTTAGATGAAAAAGGAATAGAAAAAATGGAAAGACTAATCGAGAGATTAGAGGACTTAGACGATGTTGCAAACATCTATCACAATTGGGAAGAGTAATTAATCGAAAAAAGGTTATTTATCTTTTCTTGTTAACAATTATGTTACTGGTCAGCCTTATGATTTGTTTTCTTATGTGAAAGGAATATTAGTAAGGCTGACTAGTAACATAATTTTCCATTTCTTTGCGATAGGAAATAAAAATAAAAGTAAAGGGAGAACTGAAAATGAGACAAAAGAAAAATAGTAAAATAATTTTAGCTATCATTATTATGTTAGTGATATTCATTTTACTAACAGGGATTGCCTATGCCTATTTTGTAACAGACATCTTCAAAGATAATAAGAAGCTATTTTTTAAATATGTGACACAAATGGGAGAGGAAGAAGGTTTTATAGATACACAAGTGAAGCAATACTTTGAAAAACAGAAAACAACTCCATATTTAGACGAAGGAAGTATAGCAATCCAGACAACAGCTAGTAGTAACAATAACATGAATATAACTTTTGATGGTCAAGTAGATACAGCCAATTCTCAAGTCACACAAAATATCAGCATTAATTACTCTGACAATATAAAATTCCCATTTTCTTATAAGCAAATAGGAAATATACTAGGTGTTCAAACCAATTACATTGGAAACAAGTATGTTGCCATTAACAAGGAAGAATTGCAAAAACAAGAAGGTAATGAAATTTTCGACAATAACCAAACTATGAAGTATTTAGAAGGACTTGGAAAAATACAAGAATTTTTGGAGATTTCTCTAACAAAAGAAGATTTAAAACACATGCAGGATACCTATTTAGATGTATTAAATCAAGAACTACAAGATAGTGACTTCAGTAAAATAGAAGAAGCTAACAGTAAAGGATATAAATTAACATTAGATGGAGAAAACTTGAAAAGAACATTAGTAAAACTGTTGGAAACTTTAAAAAATGACCAAATGACATTAGATAAAATGAATGAATATGTCAAAGTTCAACGAAACTCTTTAAAGATAACAGCTAGCAGTATTGACAATTTAATAAAAGATATTAATAATGATGTAGAATTAAATAACGAAAACTTAGAAATTACAGTATATCAAGCAAAAGGAAAAACTACACAGTTGTTAGTAAAAAGCAAGGAAGCTGAATTAAAATTAGAAAAAATATTAACAGGAAATGACCAACAATATAATTTTGTATTGCAGATCCATAACAACAATCAGACAGTCAAAATAGAATTACTTACAAAATTTGCGGGATTACAATCCGTGCAAAACATAACAGAAAATTACGAATTAACTTTAGAAATAGAAGAAGAAAAATACCAGTATAGCTATAACAATAATGTGGAATTCACAGATAGCACTAATATAGAAGCATTTAACAATAATAACAGTTTAATGTTAAGCGAGGCAGAAGAAGAACAAAAAATAACTTTCCTAAATGCTGTCATAGAAAGATTACAAACTGTAAATAAAATGCAAATGGAAGAATTAGGATTACAAGAAAATGAGAATCCCTTACAATATGCCATACCAAAAATAGGAACTACTACATCATCTGAAACTGAAAAATCAGGGAATGAAAGTAGTGATAATAGAGGAGAAATAGAAATTAGTACCTTTAACAGTAAATTTGAAAATTACGAAAGTACAAACCTACAAGGAACGACAGTAAAAGGATTATTAACAACCATTCAATTAAACAACGAAGCACAACAAGATAGCAATCGAAAAATCAAAGAAATTCATTTTGATGGACAAGAATATGAAGTAACAGACCAAAACATAACACTCCTAAAAAGCAACGTCGAAACAGAAACAGCCTATCGAGTAGAATTTGAAAAAGACGAAGAAACAGGAGCCATTTATAGAGCTGTGATCAATAAGAAATAAGGTAAGGTTCTAAAACCAAAAAAAAGAACATATATTATTAATAATATATGTTCTTTTTTGATGGGGTTGTTCTGGGACATTTCTTAGTTCTTAAGGTACGAAGTACCTTTTAGAAATAAGTTATACTGTGTAGGCACCACTACATCCCTTTTGGCTACTTTGGGGACAGGTCTATATTTTTTTAAAGATTATGATGTTGAAGTTTGGGAGGTAACAATGAAAATAATAGAAGAAATATTGAGGTATTTTCCAAATGAAATATATGTATTGCTAGAAAGTACGTTAAAACAAGATTTGAATTTGCAAAGGGATTTACAAGAGATAAGAATTAGAGTAGGAAGATCCATTTTATTGAAAACTAGACGAGCTGATATTATTATCGATTATCAAATTAGCTCAAGTGAAATTTTGCAAATATTGGAGAGACTTTGCGAGAATTCGATTTATGCTTACCGAAATCAAATTTGTGAGGGATTTTTAACGGTCAAGGGAGGACATCGAATTGGGATAACAGGCACAGTGGTTACGGAAAATGATAAGGTCATCAATTTGAAATATGTGACTAGTCTAAATTTTAGAATTGCAAGAGAGGTTCTTAATTGTAGTAATCATTTGTTAAAAGAGGTCATTGATAGGGATAATAATAGTATCTATAATACGTTAATCGTTTCACCACCAGGCAAAGGAAAAACTACGATGTTAAGGGATATGATCCGAAATATTAGCAATGGAATCGAAACAATTCATTTTAAAGGAATGACTTGTGGTGTAGTTGACGAAAGAGGCGAAATTGCAGCTATGTACAAAGGAATACCACAAAATGACATTGGCATGAGAACCGATGTCATAGAAAATATCAGTAAAGCAAAAGGAATGAAAATGCTAATTCGTTCTATGGCACCAGAAGTGATTGCTTGTGATGAAATTGGGTCTAAAGAAGACATAGAAGCTATTCGGGGAAGCTGTGACAGCAGGGGTAAAAGGCATTTTTACGATGCATGGAAAATCGATGGAAGATATCAAAAACAATTTCCAAGTTAATGGATTAATCGAGACAAAACAAATAGAAAAAGTAATTTTTCTATAAAAAGAGTTCTAAAGTGTGAATGCCATGAATATAATATACAAATAAAATGTGACAAGGAGGCGTCCCTTTTTATCACACGGCGAGATTAAAATGGGACATACCTAGGATTTAAAGAGAAGCGAGGTTAGAAATGCAGATTATAAAGTATTTCATGCTATTTATCATTTTAGTAGCATGTAGTTTAATAGGAAGATATTTATCCAAAAAATATGTCATGAGAGTAAAAGAATTAGAGGAAATGAGAAATGCTTTGAATATGTTTCAGTCCAAAATCAAATTTACCTATGAACCAATCCCTGAAATCTTTGGAGAAATTGCTCAATCAGCATATGGAACCGTAGGACAAGTCTTTCATTTGGCAAAAGAGAAAATGAAAACCAATACCGCTAATATGGCTTGGGAAGAGGCGATCGAAGAAAGTCAAAACAATCTAACCAACGAAGACAAATATGTATTGAAAACGCTATCAAAGCTATTAGGACAGACAGATGTAGAAGGACAAAGCAGTCAAATTGAGATGACTCAGAAGTTCTTAGAAACACAATTAAAAGAGGCTCAAGAACAAAAAGAAAAAAATGAGAAATTATATAGCAAACTAGGTACTACAATAGGATTGGTTATTGTCATCATTTTGTGCTAAGAAACTGGAAACTCACTGAAATGCTTGGGATTTATAAGAATACATACAGAAACCTTTAGGAAGGAATGAAAAAAATGGACATTAATTTATTATTCAAAATAGCAGCAATTGGAATATTAGTTGCTGTGCTACATCAAGTTTTAGTCAGAGCAGGAAGAGAAGATCAAGCCATGATGACCACTTTAGCAGGCTTGGTAATTGTCCTAACCATGGTCATCAAAGAAATAAGTGGGCTATTTACAACCGTAAGAACCATATTTAACTTATAATATGTTATGGCTTGGTGCGTTTTGGGACAGGCACCCATTATCTCTTGAGGTGGTTTTTGGGACAGGTAGGAAGAGTTCCTCTAAGGAGGTTAGAAGAATCGTGGAAATTATTAAAATAATTGGGATTGCTTTAATAGCACTAATTATCATTATCTTATTAAAACAATATAGACCAGAATTTGCCATATATATTAGTTTGTTGACAGGTGTATTAATTTTATTATTAGTAATGGATCAATTAACTGGAATTATCTCATTGTTGCAGTCATTAGCCAGTAAAGCTTCTCTAAATGGCACATTTCTAACATTATTAATAAAAATAACAGGAATTGCCTTTTTATCAGAATTTGCTGTTAGCATTTGTAAAGATTCTGGAGAAGGTGCAATAGCTAGTAAAATTGAATTAGGAAGCAAGATCCTTATTATATCTATGTCAATCCCCATCATCTCTAGCTTGTTAGAAATCATATTAAAAATATTACCTACCTAATTGATTGGGTATAGACCTGTCTCAAAGTCGCCAAAAAGGGAAACGGTGGTGCCTGTGGCGATGGCAAGTTTGTGCCTGTCCCAAAGTCGCCACCCACCCGAAACCCATGCAAAAGGAGTACATATTACAAATGAAAAGATTAGTTGAAGTTTTAGCGTTTTTAGTAGTAATGATTTTGATCCAATTGATGTTTCCTATTATTTCTATACAAAGTGTTTATGCCAGTAATGCCAGTAATGCTGGTAATGCCAGTAATGCTAGTAATGGCGGTAATGCGAGTGATACCAAAGATAGTAGCAAGGCTAGTACAAGTAATGAAAAGATGATGCAAGAACAGCAAGAGGAGTTTGGTATTCAGGATTTCTTGAAGAATTCAGAGCAGTATATGGGCGAGTTTTTTGCAGATACAGACATAGATGTGAAGGAAATTCTAAAGGATGCCATCCAGGGGAAAGTGGATCATTCGAGCTTTGGCAAAAGGATTTTAAGTTTGCTGGGGTCAGAGGTTGTGTCAAGTTTAAAAGCGATTGGTACTATTTTGGTTATTATTGTAATACATAGTGTTTTGAAAGCAATTAGTGAGAGTTTACAAGATGATGGCATTTCTAAGCTGATTTATTATGTGCAATACATATTGATTGTTACGATTATTATGGCAAGTTTTTCGGATATTGTGAAAATGGTACAAGATACTACGACTAATTTAGTGGCGTTTATGAATATGTTGATCCCGCTGTTGATTACTTTGATGATGTCTACGGGTAGTATTGCGACAAGTGGAGTGATAGAACCGATTATTTTATTTATGATTAATTTTATTGGCAATATCATTCAAGATATTCTCATTCCTTGTGTGATGATTTTTACTGCTTTAGTGGTGTTATCTAAATTGTCAGATCAAGTAAAAATAGACAAGTTATCGAAATTTCTTAATTCTGGTATTGTATGGTTTCTGGGAATTATTTTGACAGTGTTTGTGGGAGTGGTTTCGTTAGAAGGAACAATGGCGAGCAGTGTGGATCGGCATTACAGCCAAAACAACAAAAGCGGTTGTCAGTACAGCAATTCCAGTAGTAGGAAAAATATTAGGTGATGCCGTAGATACGGTTCTGGGTTGTGGTGTCGTCTTAAAAAATGCAGTGGGATTGGTTGGTGTTGTGATTATTTTAGGAATTTGCATGGTACCAATTATCAAGTTAGGAATACTGACTTTGGCTTATAAGCTATTAGCAGGTATTACACAACCCATTGCAGATGACAAAATAACGAGTCTGTTAGACCAGATTGGAGATATTTTCAAAATATCGTTAGCTATTTTAAGTAGTATTGCTTTTATGATTATTATAGGGACAAGCTTAGTGTTAAAAATATCCAATAGTGGAATGATGTATCGATAAGAATTTGGTCGCTTGCGTGGTGCTCAAAATAAGAAAACACATCTTAGTGTAGCAACACTTGCGACAGGTAAGGGGATATAAGATGATCGAGTTTATGAGTTCTTGGGTAAAAGGGCTAGGACTAGCTATTGTAATTGTATCAATTTTAGAGATGTTACTGCCCAATAATAAAACTAAAAAATATATAAGAATGGTGATGGGGATCTACATCTTGTTTACCATCGTTTCACCTTTTATATCCAATCGAAAAGATTTCAATATAAATGATATTAATTTGGAAGAATATACCACAACTGAAACAAGTACAAGGGTCGATCAAAGTTCTATGAATGAAAGAATTCAAGAGTTATATATCGAAGAATTAGAAAAAGATATTACTAAAAAGTTAAAAGAAAAGGGGTATCAGGTAACCAGTTGTAAGGTGAAGGCAGAAATATCAGATAACGAAGAAGAGACCAAAATCAATAAAATAAAAATTACAGTACAAAAAGCTCAAACAGATCAAAATAACCAAAAGGAAGAAAATTTAGAAAATCAAGTCGTAGCCGAAATCCAGAAAATAAAGCCAGTTGATACTTCCATCAAAGAAGAAAAGAAGAAAGAAAAAAAGGAAAGTACAGAAATTAATCGATCAGACATTCAAAATATCAAGAAATTTTTAATAGAAGAATATGGGGTGAATGAAAAATGTTTAGTGATCAATTAAAAAAGTTAGCCAAAAATAAAAAGGAAGAAGAGGAAGGAGGAAATGATAAAAGGAAAATCGAGAATTTAGTTTTCTTTGTGGTATTGCTTATTATAACAATTGTAATCATTAATCTTATCTGGAATGGAAACAAACAAGTAACCAAACAAGAAAATAGCACTAGTTCAAAACAGTTAGCCAAGGCAAATACGATAGCTGATACCAATACGAATACTGGTACAACGACAGACAATTTGGCAGAACAACTAGAGGGAATATTAGCTAACATCCAAGGAGTCGGTGATGTCAAAGTATTTATTAATTATTCTGAAACAAGTGAAGTAGTGGCAATGTTTAATGAAACGACCAAAACCAGTAATACAGAAGAGAACGACACATCAGGGGGAATCAGAAAGATACAAGAAACAGATGCGCAAAAAGAAATTATTTATCAAGAGGAAAATGGGGAAAAAACCCCCATTACCCAAAAAGTCATTCAACCCAAAGTGGAAGGTGCCATTATAACAGCTAAAGGAGCTAGTAGTGCAGAAATAAAAACCAACATCATACAAGCAGTAGAAGCTGTAACAGGTCTTGCCACACATAAAATACAAGTGTTTGAAATGAATTAAACATCGTCCCCACTGGTTCTGGGATCAAATGGGGACATTTGCCAAGAAGTATATAAAATGTCCCCATTTGATCCCGGAACCAGTGGGGACGAGGAGGAGTTAGTATGAAATTGTTTAAGAAAAATCAAATTATTATTTATGTGATTGTGTTAATGTTAATGACAGCTGGTTATTTGAATTATACGACAAATTCGGATCAACAAAAGTCTGTGGAAACGGCTATGCAGATGGAAGCAAGTGATGATATGCAATTAGCAGATATTGGCGATGCTACTTTAGTGAATAGTAATGATGTGGTGCCACAAAATCAAACAGGTGCTACCAATACAACAAATGCAACCGATGCAACTAACACAGCTAATACAGCTAATACATCTAATACTACCATGGAATCAACTAATACAAATGCAGAGGTTAATGGTTCTAATGATAGTAATACAGACAGTGAAACAACGACTGATGATACAACAGTAGAGACAAGTAGTCGTAATAACAATGATTATTTTGTGAAGTCTAAGTTAGAAAGAGATACGATGTATTCGCAAATGATAGAGACTTATGAGAAAGTGCTAAATAGTACCAATTCATTAGAGACACAAAGACAGTCAGCAACACAAGAGATACAGAAAATAAATGATACCAAAAATAGTATTATGATCTGTGAGAATTTAATTAAAACAAAAGGTTTTGAAAATAGTATTATTTTTGTGAATGGGGAAAGTATTAGTATTATTGTAGGAATTGAGGAGATTAAACCAGAGGAAGTAGCACAGATTCAAAATATTATCGCAAGGGAAATGAAGGCAAAGGTGGAAAATATACATATCGCAACAAAATAAACATCGATACAGCTAGGAAAAAAATTAAATAAAAACATATATAGAATAGTAAAATAAGAAAAAAGGGCAAAAAAAATAAGCCCTTATTTTTTTAGGCAATATCTTTAGTCATTTTTCTAATATATTTTCCGATTTCTTCATTAGTCAAATCTAATTCTGCGATTAAGTTTTTAAGAACGTCTCTTCTTGGTAAATCTTCTTCATTATCTATTCTGACATATTGTCTTAAACTAATGCCAAGAAGTTGCGACATTTTTTCTTGCGTATATTTCTTGGATTTTCTTTTTTCTTTAATCATAAAAATCACCTTTATTATCGAATTAAGTCAATTATGCCATAAAGTTGGAAAAAAATGTATTGACATTTTATGACATATTAATATGATTTCGTGAAAATGTATTTACTTTTTATGACATATTTTTGAATCGGTATAAAAATTGCTTAAATGTATAAAACTAAGTCTAATAGATACATTGATTTTCCAAGAAAAGTGCTAAAGTTAAATTATTATTAAAGTAAAAGTTGTAACAAAACTGCAACAAAATCGTAACAAAAAAGTAATACAATAAGCGTTTACAAAAAAAGACTGTTATATTATAATATGGATACATAATTTTAGATAATGATGTCAATAAAGGAGGAATTTTAGAATGAAAAATAGGGGTATCACATTAATAGCATTGGTAATTACCATTATTATTTTATTAATACTAGCTTCTGTAACAATTGCAACATTAACAGGTGACAATGGAATTATAACCAAAGCCACAGAGGCAAGAGAGCAAACCATAATTGCCC
>CANONT010000045.1 GCA_947567695.1 uncultured Clostridium sp. | reverse complement strand
AGTGACCATCCGAGTTATCGTCCCCCATGTGCAAAAAGAAACGTCCCTATTGCCCATCCAAAAAGCAGGATTTTAAGGAATGTCCCTAAATCCCGCTTTTCTTTAAATTTGCAAACCATAACACTCATATCATCTTTAATCACACCGAAATTATTATCAATTGCCTCATTTAAAATTAGATCAGCAACTTTTTTCGTATTCGTTGTTTCAATATCTTCCAACATATATTTAAGCCATAACTCTTTATTTTTGTATTCGATATTAGCATCTAGTATGCCATCTGAGCACATTAGCATAATATCACCTGATAGAATATCTCGATCAAAACTTTGAATTTGATCCTTTTCTACCATTCCAGTTGGCAAAGAATTGGATTTTATAATTTGTACTTTTTTATCATTTTTTATGTAAGTTGGACAGGCACCACTCTTGATGAACTCAATATTTCCTGCATATAAGTCAACAATGGCAATATCTAGGGTAGCAAATATCTCAGAATTTTGATTCATAAGCGATGTATTAATTAAGTCTAATGATATATGTTTATCGAATCCAGATAATAACAAATTCTCTAACATTCTCAAAGCTTGTGCACTACTTTGTCTTGCTTTCACTCCTGTTCCCATTCCATCACTAATAGCCACTAGATATTTTCCATCTTTTAATCTTATATTTAGCATAGCGTCTCCTGA
Organism: uncultured Clostridium sp.; assembly: GCA_947567695.1. Classification (GTDB taxonomy): domain Bacteria; phylum Bacillota; class Clostridia; order TANB77; family CAG-508; genus CAG-269. The sequence continues at coordinate 9,379 of CANONT010000045.1, read as the reverse complement.
AAGTTCACTTTTACTTTTGGTACCTTCAGCTGTTGCAATTGCCATATCATATTTATCATCTGACAAGAAATTTAATTTTTTTCCTACAGTTGCTTCTTCATTTAAGACAATTGGCTCTTTTAATACTTGTGTTGCTATTTTTTCTATAATTTCTATTTTCGCCATTTCCAATATTTCATTTAAATATACTTCTATGGTATATCTTCCATTTTTCTTAATCACCAAGTCTTGTACATTTACTTCTTTTTGTTTTAATAATTCTATGATTTCTACTCTTTGTTTTTCGTATTCTGTTTCTTTTTCAATGTCATCTTCCATTCCTTTTGCCAGCTTTTGAATGGCTTTTGATACACCATCTAATTGTTTTCCCATGTTTTTCTGATTTTCTTCTACTCGTTTTTTCCAAATAAAATCAGATTTAGTTACTTTGTAAGAAATATTAATCATGCGTATGATTTGAGAAATGTTTTCTTCTAAATATTGACTGATGTCTTTATCATCAAAACCAACAATATAACTATTACATTTCGCAAAAATTGTTAATAATGCTTGTCGATCGATTTCTTGTTTGTCTAGTAAATACTGAAATATCTCATCTATAATGGAACCTTCTGTATTGCTCATATCTTCATATAACATGTTATTTTTGTATGGTTCTAAGTTACTTAATAGTTCTGCTATAAAAATTTGTTTATTGGCTTGATAGGAATCCTTTTCTGCTTGACGATAAGTAGTCGCCATTTCTTGTATGGCTTCTGATACTTGATTTAAATTTTCTACCACTTCTTTGCTTCTATTTAAGGCTCTCTCTGGTGTTACTGGTAAAAGTGTTGTATTGCCAATAAACTCCTCTAACTCAATATGCAAGTTATTCGGTACAGCTAATAATCCAATAAAAGCTATTAAAATTTCTTTAAAATGAATTAGCTCTATTGTATAACCATTGGACACATAGGCTAAAATGACATTTCCCAAGGCAAATCCTACCACGACACCAATTTTTCCAAAGCGATTTAAAATTCCTGCCATCATACCAGAAATCGCATAGGCTGCTATCATAATTGGCTCTGAACCAGTGATAACTCCCAATGTTACTCCAATAGTTACGCCTGAGGTTGTCCCCACTAAAACGCCATTTTTCCAACCTAATATCATAACAAGTAAAATACTTAGAATATTTTTAATGCCAAAACCAAATAAATTAAAGTCTCCAAAAGCTCCCACACTAATTGCTAAAATCAAACTAGCTCCTATTAACTCTTCAATGGTAAAAGCCTTTCTTTCCCAAAACTCTTGTAACACAACGGTTGAATTAACGAATATCTTATAAAATACGAGTCCAATGATGGCTAATGTCATACTAGATAATACATCATATACAGTAAATCCAGCAATAGCCAGTTTAATCAATTGGATGATTAAAATAGACAAAAATACATTTTTGCCAATTTTAATTTTTTCATTTCTCTCTTTTTCATTATAAATTGGTCTAACAATAAATAAAGTAGCCACTAATACTAAAGCTGTTAAAAAATATCCTAAAGTTCCTCCTACTCCATATTTGATAAAATTCCCTATTAACGATACGAAAACAATTCCTAATGCTGGTATGGAAGATGCCAAACAGGCTGCTAGCATACTAATACTAAAGACTGAAAATTCTCCTCCTAATCCTACCATAGATAACATAAATGAAATAATATATAAAACTATATTTTTCATAGCAAATACATTTGAAAAAATATTTACTTTACTATTTTCTTTTTCTATTACATTTTCATTTACAAACATCCTTACCACCTCTTACATTTTTATAGGCTTATTTTACTACTTGTCCTTCGTGGTTTTTGTCTTTTTTAGGAAGCTATCCTAAAAAAGTTTTTTACATTTTATAACATCTATTTTTCTTTTTCTAATTTTTTCTTCTTTTTATGTTATTTATTTTATTATAAAATGCTGAAAAAAGCAAGATAATCACGAAAAAATTGCCAAAAAGGATCGTCCCTCTTGGCAACTTTTGGCAATTTCTCTATTTCAATATGAATTTTTTAATGAGTATAATTCCTGATACAAAAACTCCTAGTATGCTAATTGATACGATTATATATGCAACATAATTCCTGTTTAATCCTGTTGGTGGTACAATAATCACTGTTTCTGCATCATCATTATCATAATCTGATGTTTCTGCATTACTTGCTATATAATTTCCTGGTATAGTTATTAGTGGTGACCCCCAAGATTTTACAGTTTGTACAATTTCAGCGCTATTATCAAATGAAGAATCCTCATTTTTTGAAACATTTGATAACAATTTACTTACTGAAAAACCCGTTTTCACTGTATCATTTGGTCTTAATTCTTTGTCTAATGATGTTGCTAAATTTTTATCTATCATAAGAACTCTTTGCGTTCGATTTAGTAAATTTCTAATATCATTTGTGTCATCTAACAAGCCTTGATTTGTTATTAGTCCTTTCTTCTGAGCCTCTTGTTGTATTACCTCACCTATTGTATTTCCTTCTGCTTTAACATCAAATGACACTTTGTTATCCAAATAATCTATTATTTTGTCTGTTCTTAATGTTACAATATTATCTTCATTATCTGGTCGATATCCATATAAGTAGAAATTGCGATCTTTATAATCTTTCTCACTTATATTGGTTATCGTTAAAGCATATTGAATTTCTACATGAGCTCCCTGTATAATTTCATTGTCTAACTCAAATTTAACTTGTCCATTTGCCTGTGGTGATTTTGGAATATAAACAGCACTTTTTACATCATTTTCAAAAGTTTTTTTACCGTCTTTTTCTACAATTTTAGCATTCATCAATACCATTCCATTGGCTAATGTAATTTTGACATTAGTTACATCTTTATCTAGTTTTAATACTTGTCTTGCCCTTTCTACGATTCCAAAATCTACATTTCTCAAGTAATTCTTATGCTGTTCTTTCTTAATAGCATAAATTCCATTCATCTTTATACTTCCATCTGGATTTAATTCGTATTCATCACTTACATTGGATGGTTTGGTATCATCATATTCCAAATTAACCTTAAAGTCTGATGTTCTAGAATCCATTTTAGTAATTAAATTCTCATTATTTCCATCCACTAGCTCCAATCTTCCAGTATCTTGATAGTTTAAAATTGTTGTTTTATTAGAATTTTTTAATAAATTACTTTGTTCATCAATTTTATTTCTAGTATCAAAATTATCTTTGGCATCTGAAAATCTTTGTGCTCTACTCTTATACCATTCTAAATTCGTTTCGCTTGCTGCTGCATCTCTATAAATCGTTCCTTTATAATCTTGTACACGGATTAATTGATCCTTCTTTCCATTATAAGTATAAGTTTGTCCTCCCCATGTAAATAGAACAAGGTATTTATCTGGCAAAAAGCCTCCTATCTTAAAGTCACCGTTTTCATCTGTGGTTGTACTAGCTTTTTCCCATCTTTTATTTAGATCTGGATCTGGATTTTCCTCATTGTATATATCTGCTACATCTCCGGTTTTTATTTAAATTTAATAACTTAACATCTACCCCTTGTACTCCTGGTTCACCTTCTTTATATTCTCCATCACCTTGTCTAACTTGGGCTGTTTGCAATTCTCCTGTTGTAGTATCAATAAATACTTTTCCATCCAATTTTCTTTGTTCTTGTAATACTAATTGTAAACCTGGCGCTCTGTCAGTATCATCTTCATAAGTCGTTTTGTCATCTATCTTTAAGTTTCCTGGTTGTGAATCTTTATCAATAGAGGCATATATGTCATTACCTTTTTTCGTTGAATAAGAAGAAATTTCAGCAATATTGAATAATTTCTTTTGCGTTCCTAATATGTCTATTATATTTTCTGGCTTTACTTCTAACTGTACATAAACAAAACTTTCCTTTTGGTCTTTTACCTCTACAGAACCTTTTATTTTCATTTTGTAATAATCATTACTTCCTGAATTGACAAATTCTTTTTGTAATTCAGTACCTGGTACAATATCTCCTTTTTCATCTACTAGGGTTCCTACTTTAACATTATCTAAGCCATCCAAATATTTGCTATCATAATAATCTTCAATTTCATTAACGGTTGTTACTAAATTTATTGAAGCATTCTTGATCCCTATCTTGTAGGTTACTTTCACTCTCAAGGTATCATCTGTTATATTACTGCCTGCAAAAACATCGGATGCGTACAATGCTCTTGTGTAAGACATCGTTCCATATTCTTGTTCAAATTTCACCCTTGGGCTCATATTATATGGATCTTCTTTCCATAACCCTGGCTTATACCTATCTCCATATTGATAAACATGAGTGGCATGATTAATACCTACTGTTACAGTATTTAAATCTTTTACTAAACTTAAATCAATTTGTTCTCTTGCTTCAATTCCTAAATTGATATTCTTGATTTCTTCCACTTCATTTCTTCTAGCTTCTTCTGGTGTCATAATTCCTCTTGAACCACCTATGTAATCCTGATATGCCTGATAGGTATCTGCTGTAATAATATATTGCTCATCTACTCCACTTACTGGTGCTCCTATATTCCCATCATATCCATAATTGTAATTCGATTTGTTTCCATATACTAATTTACTTTCGTTATCTGCTGTGTCATATTGCAAATTATGGGCATTTGACCTTCCATAAGTAATCGTTTCATATCTACTATTAAATTTTGTTCGGTTTTCTCCTTCTATTGCTCTACTTCCATTTTCTATCTTCATATCAAGCGTTGGTTTTACGGATTGATAACTCATACCATTATAAGTAAATTCTATATAATACTCTGGTAATTTATCAATTTCTAATCTCTTAAATTCATAATGTCCATTACTATCTGTTAAAGCCTCAGCACTATATGTATTTCCTTCTTTGTCTTTTAGTTGAGCCACACCATTTTTATCTTTTAACTGAACCTTAATATCTTTTAGCAATCTATCTCTATTATCATTGTTATTATCTTTATAAAGTCCATTTCCCCCTTCTGCATCTTTTGCAGTTGGTTCAATATCTTGCCATACATAACCTGAAAGATCGATATACTTTCTTCTATTTCCTACGGTTACTTGATCAGCATTACCATTGTTGCTATTTCTCGTATTGTAAGATGGTTGTCGATTCACGCTCACAGAAGATACTCTTCCTGTGCCACTTCCACGGTTACTACTCCAAAAAATATAATTATCATCCAATTCGTACGCATCATGATTTCCTAATGATGTCTCTATAACTTGATAATCTCCTATTAATATATTATAAATTTCAACTAATCCATCATCATCTGTTATAAATTCTGTTGCTGCATCTTCGCTGTCAACTTCTTCGATACCGCCTAAAAGAATTCTTCCAATAGCTTTTACTAGAAAATCTCCATCTTCGGTAAGTGCTGCAACGTATTTTCCATTTGGTAATCTTATTTTAAAGCTTACTCTTGACATAGCTCGATTACTATCTGCATCCACCTTCCTAATTCTTAAATTTCCTGTTTGTTTTTGATTTTTCATAATTACTGTAACCATTTCTGGTTGTTTTGGTTCTTCCCCTTCTTCTACTTCCTCTTCTTCAATTGTAACTAATTCATTTACCATCACTGTATAACCATAAATCGGATTATTAAGTTCTTCTATTAAATAATCTCCTGGTTCCAAATCATAGACATAGGCCTCTCCATATGCATTGGTAGTAACATATTGAACATAATTTGAGCCAACTACTCTAAACCTCACTCCTGCTAGTCTCTCTGCAGTATCTGCATCTTGTTTTACAATTCTTAAACTTCCCTTTTCTGGATCTCCTCCAGGTGGTGGTGGTGGATCACCTGGTGTATTTAAAACAGTTGCATTTTGCTTCTGGTTTTGAACTACTTTACCTAGCTTAACAATACTATTCGTTATGTTATATCCTTCTGGTGCTTCTACTTCTCTTGCAAAATAAGTTGCTGGTTTTAAATTGGTTAAATTTATTTTTCCCCCTGCATTTGTTGTAAATATATAACTACTATCATTTTTAATCGAATCATAACCAATTTTTACATAGGTATAAGATTTTGAATTTTTCTTACAAAGATATTCTCTAATATAAGTTGTATCTTTATCATCTGCTTCACTTCTATTTTGTGTATAGCCATCTCCTTTTTTATACCAAGATCCATTGTCATCTTTTACATATCTAAAGATGACAAATTTTGCTCCTGGCAGTTTTACCGATCTATTATCGGCATCTTGTTTTATGATGGTTAACTCACCTGGCATATATTCATCAAAAGTAAAATCAAGATTATCTCCATCTGGATTATCTTTTACTCCTCCTTCTGTAACAACTAAGTTTTGCCAACTCTTATCGCTACAACTTAAAAAATATATATCACATTCTGGTACTTTTTCTTTAATCTTCTTAGTTGTTACTTCTGCAGTGATAAACTCAATGCCTTTATTTTTTGGTATACATAGATAAAATTTCTGACCTTCTTTAATTTCATCAAAAGCTACCTCTTTTCTTTGTTTATCTGCTGTATAAGTTATGAATAAAACACTTTCTGTTATATATGTACCATTTTGATCCATTATTTCAAAAGATTTTAATCCTACTGAAGGAATTCCTGTCATAGTATAAGGTCCTAATCTTTTGTAATTATCAATATCTGCATAATTGAAATTCTCTGTATCTTTTTCTACTTTAAATTTTTTCGTTTCTGGTGTTTTATATTGTTCCATTCTTTTTTCTACTGTTTCCATAATATTGTCATACTCTGGATTTTTTTTATCTGATATATCCTTTTTTGCAAATCCATCAATTACTCCATATTGATCATTTTTTTCATTTACTTTACTAATCCATGGCTTCAAATACCCCCATAAAAAGTATCCTTGATTTTTGTCACTTAGAGTTGCTATTCCTGTAGCCATTTTTAAGTTTGAATCTCCTTCTATTTTAGATCCTGGTTTTTTACTTTTTGTAGATAGATTGCATAAATATGCTTCCTCTCCTTTAATATGCACATGTGCTATTAATTTATAGTTTCTAGTAGACCAATGACTCATGTGATCTCCTGGCTCTGCACAATGTAAATTGTTATATTTATCATAACCAACCATACTAATCGGATATGTTACGCCTCCTTTCAAATCACTACCTGAAACCTTGTTACCACTTGTTGGTAAACTAGCTGCCTTAACAGTTGTTCTACCTAAAATTAATACTCCAATTATTATCATGAATATGATAATTGTCTTTTCTATCTTCCTCATTTTCTTCCCCCCTTTCCTATATAGTCAAATTTTGGTCTTTTCGTTTCTTCATTTTCAAAATAATAATTGTTATTGTAGCACCAATGACAATCATTGTGATGATGATAGAAACATACACGATTCCACCTGTTCTAATACTAATAATCGCATCTGCATTACTCATGTCATTTTCGCCTTGTGCCTTATTTCCTGGTGTTGAATTACTATCTTTTAATCCTAATTCATTATAGTCTTCTGCTATTTCTGCTACATTTGTTGTTAATCCTGTATTATTTTCTGTCATTGACTTCGTTAAGGTTAAAGTAAGATTTTTCGTTTCTCCTGCTCCTATTTTCTCATTGGCTAAACTTGTATTATACAAAGAACCATTTGTCTGATACCAATCTTTATTTAATTCTGAACTAAATTTTAAGTCATTTGGCATGTAGTCTACTATCTTCTTTGCATATCCATCTACTTCACCAACATTGCTAATCTTAATATTGTATTCTATTAATACAGTACTTCCTTTTACTTTTTTAGCATCTAATTCCACTTTTGCCATATTTACATTGTCATATTCTCTTATGGTGCTCCCTGCCGTATTTTGTATTAAAATTCTCTTAATTCCTTTTTCCAATTTCAAATCAAAATTTTTTAATTCTATCAATCCTATATTAATATTTGCTATATCACTATTTCCAATTGTTAGAATGTCAGTTGAGGCTACTTTTGATGTCGTTCCATTGATAGTTAATTCATTCATAACTGCTTTTGAAGTTTCACTTTCAGATGCTCCACTTACTTGATAGGTCGTTAGTCCATATTTGCTCTTATCATATTCAAATACAACGATATATTTACCATTTGCTACATTTTGTAATACATACATACCTTCTGAGTTAGTTGTTGTTGTGATTTCATTTCCGTTACTGTCTTTTACTATTTCATTGGTTTGTACATTTAATAATTTAGCGGTAACACCAGCTAATAAGGGTTCTCCTGCATTCTTTACACCATCTGTATTGGAATCAATCCATGCTATACCTTCTATCATGTTATTTCTTTGTGGATTAGTAGTTTGTCCCCCATTTGTACCATTATTGGTATTATTATTTGAATTTTGATTGTCATTATTATCTCCATCGTTTCCGTCATTTACGTTATTTCCATCACTCGACGAATCTCCTTTTATAATATGCGTAATTTCTGGTGTAGTAGAAATTTCATTATCACTTCCATCTACTACTGTTGCAAAATTTTTTATTGTTTTGGCATCAACATCTTCATGATAACCTACACGTGTTTTTATTACTACATTAGCAGTAGCTTTTGGATTAACACCAGTAAAAACATTTACTTGATTTGAAGTTTTTGGAACTTCCTTTTCTTCTCCATTTACTGTGATAGATTTTATTTCTAAATCTGTTGGTATATCATCCACTACTTTAATTGTTTCATTTCCTGTACCTAGGTTTTCTACTGTAATATAATAATCAATCTCATCTCCTATTTCTACAAATTCAGATTCTGTATTTGTTTTCATGTCAGATTTCATATTATAAAACAATATCGTATCTTGCCATAAATTACTTCTACTTTGTACTTTATCAACTTTTGCTATAATAGAAAAATTAATATTAGAAGAATTTTTAGACTTTATACTATAATATAAGACTTTTGTTTCTCCACTAGCTAGATTACCAATATTTACTTCTTTATTATACGTTAATTGTTGTTCATTATCACTAGAAACGTCACTATCGTCATTATCTTTTGCCTCTTCTTTAACGTGTTCGTCTGGATTATAACTATTATTATCATTTTCAGATTTTTCTATATCTGGTTTTAAATCAGGATTTACCTCCCCTAAATCGTCATCTGTTATTTCTTCAACTGTCACACCTGTCATAAGTGTTAAATCACTTACCTCTGCATTATCTGATAAATTGGTTTGAATGGTAACATTTTTTTGTTCTGTATTAGACATGTTTTCAATGATAGCATAATATTTTATGTTGTCACCTATGTAAATTCCTTGTGTTCTATCTGTAATCCTCTTAACGCTAACTCGTATATTAGAAGCCTCTGTTACATTTGTCATAGTACTTTTTGTTTTTGCTTCTCCATAT
>CANONT010000044.1 GCA_947567695.1 uncultured Clostridium sp. | reverse complement strand
TAATCAATTATACACCCTCCACGCTTTTGTGTCTATATATCTATTCTAACACCATTAATACATAATATTCTTTTCCATAATCATAAGTATCTATATCCATTGAATATACAAAAGTTGTTCCTATTTTTTGAAACAAACTATTTCTATTAATAACAAAAGGAACATTTTTAATGTTATTAGCATTATTTTTCATTTGTGTAATATCGCCTTTTTCAATGATTGCTTTTTTCTCTGTTTCATATATATATATTCTTTCATCTGAATTAATATTTGCATATTCAATTATGCTTGTTTCTATTCCATCATCTGAATAAATTTCAGACACAGACTTGTATTTTCCATCTTTATAATATTCTTTTCTAATTGAAGTATGATTATCAAATAATATTTTGCTTGTTTCCTTATAAAAATTATTAGATTCCAATGACTTTTTAGATTTATTCATAATATTATTTATTTTGATGAAATTATTTAAAAATATAATAAAAGCTATTGATACTATTATTGCTATTGCTATTAACATAGATTTTATTTTGGTTTTTATTCTGACCTTTTTTAGATAATCTAGCTCTATTTGTTCTTTGATATCACTTCTTTTTAAATCTTCTTTAATCTGTTTTAATTCAGCTTGACAATTTTTACATTCTGCTAAATGCTCTTCTACCAATTTTTTTGATTTTGGATTTAATATTTCATCAACATAATTAACTAATAAATCTTGCACAATTTCACATTCTTTTTCATTTTTCATCGCTATTTTCCCCCTTCACTTTTTGTTTTGCCCTATAAAATGTAACTCTTGACCAATTAGAAGTTTTTCCTAATATTTCTCCAATTTCTTCATAGCTTAAATTACCTATCATTCTTAGATACATTACTTCTCTGGATTTTTCATCAAATTTTTGCATATCTTTAAATAATTTTAATTTTTCTTCTTTTGCACAAATAGTTTCTTCTAGTGTTTCCTCATATAGAGAATCTTCATTAATTTCTTCAATATTCTGCATAACATTTATACCTCCTTCTATATAATAAGAGAACTTTTTTTTCATTTTGTTACAAAAAAATAAATTTTTAATAATATCATATATTACAAAACAGATAATTATTAACTAATTATCTGTTTTGTAACTTACTATCCTGTATTTTAATTATATCTTTAGCTTTATAATCTTTTCTATATATGTGCTTTATATTATAATAAGTTAATAATTCTATAAGTTATAAAAGGACTAGCATATATTGTTATATATATTAAAGTTATCCAAGGTTGATAATCAATGTAAAATTCTCTGGAATATCTTGTACCACTAGATATAGATGTAACCCCGATGGATAATTCAGGAAGGAAATCAGAAAACATAGATGAAGTGTTTTTCTAGGAAGTATTACCTCAAAAAACCATGAATAATCTCTTCTTCCGCTTCACGCTCAGAAAGCCCAAGAGTCATCAATTTAATTAATTGTTCACCAGCAATCTTGCCGATAGCTGCTTCATGAATCAAATTAGCTTCTACACTATTAGCTGTAATCTCTGGTGTTGCTGTCACCTTAGCCTGATCTTTAATAATAGCATCACACTCACTATGAGCAAAACATTTGCTATTTCCATAAATCCTAGAAACAAAAAGTTGCTCTGAATTCTCTGTGGCAACTGACCTAGAAGTAACATGTGTACTAGCATTCTCTCCATTTAACTTAACATCAAAAGTAGTCTTCGCAAACTGTTTTCCATGTGTCATAATCTTTTCAGAAACAACAAAATTCGTATTATCCCCTAATTCACCTCGTGTCTCTCTAATCGTAGAATCTACTCCTTTTATTTGGCTACTCTCCATTTCCATATTGCTACCTGCTTTTAAATAGACTTCAGTAACTGGATTTAAAATTCTTTTTCCAGTTCCGTCTCCCTCGCCATAATGTTTTTCAATATATTTTACCTTTGCCCCTTCTTCCAAAAAGAAACGATGAATTCCATCATGTTGGGAATCTTTGTGATGGTCATTATGAATTCCACAACCTGCTACTATTATTACATTCGCATTTTTTCCAACATAAAAATCATTATACACTACGTCATTTAGTCCACTCTCTGTTATAATAACTGGTATATGAATAAACTCAAACTTCGTATTTTCCTTTACATGAATATCAATACCTGGTTTATCTGTCTTTGTAATAATATTTACATTGTTTGTTACTTTTCTCTCCACGCCCTGTCCGTTCTTTCTAATATTGTAAGCACCTTTTGAAAGATTTTCTAAATTAGAAACTTCCTTCAAAAGTGCTCGATCCACTTGTTCTATATTTTCTTCCATGTTTTCTCCTCTCATTGATAAATTCTTCTAACTTGTTAACATACCTTTGTATCTATTTTTTCATCTTATAACACTCTGTTTTAGCAAATGTTTTATTCAATATTTTTTGACTCTCTCCAATTTCTTCTATCTTTCCACTTTTCATCAAAATCACTTCATCAGCTATATTTAATATTCTTTCTTGGTGAGAAATAATAAGGGTTGTCCCTTTAATTAACTCACCCATTTTTTCAAATACATCAATTAAATTGCTAAAACTCCATAAGTCAATTCCCGCCTCTGGTTCATCAAATATAGTTAATTTAGCTTGTCTCAATGCAACAGTCGCAATTTCAATTCTTTTTAGTTCGCCTCCTGATAAAGAGCCATTCACTTCTCTATCCACATATTCTTTCGCACATAGTCCAACCTTTGATAATACTTCACAAGCTTCCATTTTTGTCATATCCTTCTTACCTGCAATTTTTAATAAATCATATACCGTAATTCCTTTAAACTTGACAGGTTGTTGAAAAGCAAAACCAATTCCTAAGTTTGCTCTTTCATCTATACTCAAGTTTGTAATGTCCTTTCCCTCTAAAATAACTTTTCCGGAATCTGGCTTTTCAATTCCCATAATGATTTTTACCAAGGTCGATTTACCAGATCCATTTGGACCTGTAATAGCAATGAACTTTCCTATATCAATGGCAACATTAATGTGATCTAAAATTTTTCTATTTTCCCTTTCAAAACATATGTCTTGTAGTTCTAATAACACTTTTATTCCTCCAATCTTATGCTACTTCTACTCTTTTATACATTTTATTTCATATGTTTTGTTCTGTCAAGCTTTATTTTACAGTAATAGAATCCTTAATTTTTTCAAACTTAGCCTCTCCAATGCCAGTTACCTCCTTAATATCTTCTATCTTTTTAAATTTACCCTTTTCCTTACGATAAGTAAGAATTTTGGTAGCTGTCGAAGCGCCAATTCCTGGCAAAGTCTCTAATTGTGTTTGTGTTGCTGTATTAATATTAACTTTAAATATATCTTTCTTTTCCTCCTTAACATTAGCACCACTTGACGTTGTTACATAATTTTCTGTTTTCTCTTTCGTATCTTCTACTGAATTAATGGTATTAGAATTTCGCTTTTCTTGTTTAGTTGGAATATGTATCTTCATACCATCTTCTAAACGATATGCTAAATTAATATCCTCTGTATCAGCCTCTTCTTTCACTCCTCCGTGCTTTATCAATAGCATCTGAAATTCTACTATTTACTTTTAGCTCTACCACTCCCTCTTGATTAACAGCACCAGATACATGAACTAAAATAACATCATCACTATACACTTCTTTTTCTTGTGTTTCTTCCTCTTGTATCCCTAAATTATCCCCTACTGATAGATTAGCATCTTCCTCTTCTTTTGCATATACATAATAGCAAATAAAGCCTGCTATAATGGCTACTAATATTCCTAATATAATTTTTTGTTTTTTATCAAAATTATACATATAAACCCCTCCTTAAATGATTGAAATTTCTAAAAAAATAGGATATGATAGACATAGTTCAATTAGGAGAAATAAAAAATGAAATTAAAATGGAGAAAATTAACAATATCATTAATAGCTATATTTATTTTATGGAGTACCTCTTGTGTTTTTGGCAATGCTGAAAAACCAGACCTCGTTTCAGAAGCAGCTATTTTGATGGATACTAAGACCGAAAAAGTTCTATATTCCAAAAATAAAAATAAGAAAATGTACCCTGCTAGTACCACTAAAATTGTAACTGCAATTCTTACCTTAGAAAACTGTAATTTAGAAGATGTTGTAACCGTCAGTTATGATACAGTAATGTCCATACCAGAAGGCTATTCTTCCGCTTCTCTTCAAATTGGAGAACAGCTAACCGTAGAACAATTATTAAAACTTCTATTAGTTCATTCTGCCAATGATGCCGCTAATGCACTGGCTGAACATGTTGGTGGTTCTGTTGAAAGTTTCGTTTCTATGATGAACACCAAAGTACATGAACTTGGATTATCTCATACTCATTTTACAAATGCTTTTGGTATGCATGATGAAAATCACTATACAACAGCACAAGATTTAGCTATGATCATGAAATATTGTATGAAAAATGAAGATTTTAGAAAACTGGCTGGCAGTGCTTCCTGTGCCATTCCAGCCACGAACAAATATGATATCAGAAAATACAATTCGACGAACGAGCTTATCCTACCGAATAATAAAAATTATTATCCTTTTTTGACTTCTGGTAAAACTGGTTACACGAGTCAGGCAGGCGACTGTTTGGTTTCTTGCAGTTACCAAGATGATTTAGAACTAATTTGTGTTATTCTAGGTGGCAAAACCATAAATGATGTATCTACTAGATTTTCTGAAACAAAAGCTTTATATGAATATGGCTATGATAATTATTCGATTAAAACAATAGTAAATACAAATGATATCGTTACTCAAATAGAAATACCAAATGGTACAAAAAATACTAAAAAATTAGACTTACTAGCTAATGATACGATTCGTACTTTATTGGAAAATAACTTATCACTCGACAAACTTCCTGTTGAAATAAAATTGAAACAAGATATAAAAGCACCTATTGAACAAGGCTCTCCTTTAGGCAGTATTTCCTATACCATGGATGGAACTGAATATAAAACAGAATTAATAGCTTCTCACTCTGTGGAAGAATCTAAATTATTGATTTATGTTTTAGGAATTGGATTTTCGATTTTAATTTTAACTTTGATTTTAATCATAATTTTCTACAAAAACAAGAAAGAAATCATATAGGTTACCAAATTTTCAAGTATATAACTTGAAAATTTGGTTTTTTTACTAATAATCTTTTCCAATAATAATGGTTACATCTACCTTACTAGAAGTTGTTTCACTGGTTTCTATTGTTCCCATCCCAATAACATCTTTCATATTTTTTAATATCGTTTCTCGTACATCTTTTTTATTAATAATTGTGGTTTTTGAAGTCGTATTGGTATTGCCTGTTCTAGTAACTTTATAGCCTGCTCCTTTTAATTGATTGACTACTTTTTGCAAATTGTCACTTTCTCCACTACCATTTAAAACTTCTAATACAATATCAGATTTATTGACACTATTGGTTGCCTTTCCGTCTGTTGTAGTCTCTGTGTCGTCTATATCCTCGATATCTCTATTATGGAATAGTTCTTGTATCAATTTCTTTGTTTCATATTTATCATACACAAATACACTGACACCATTTGTTTTTTCCCAATCTGGTGTTGTTCCTGGAAGCATGTCTGTTAATAGATTTTCTGTATTAAATTCTACCACATATGGAATATAGTCTTTTGCCACATTAAAATCTATATTAGTAAACACATTTTCTTTTGCTACATCCAAAATAGAACCTAATTTAAATATGTTACCTGGTTGTGCTGTTTGTCTAACTACTTGCATGATAAATTCTCTTTGTGTTCTCATTCTTCCTAAGTCATTATCTCCATATTCCTCTGGATAAGAAGTACCATCATTGTTGTGTCTAAAACGTACTAATTGTTCTGCCTTATCACCATCTAATTCTTGTTCTCCCGCTTTTAAATGAATATGCAAATCTTGCGTTGGATCATCATAATCCATGTCAATTGGAACATTAAAAGTAATACCATCAATTACATCTACTAATTTAATTAAAGCCTCTGTCTTTATTACTACATAATATTGTATATTTAAACCTGTAATTTCATTAACTGCTTCTAAAGTCTCCTCTGGTCTATGTTTTCTGCTATATAATGAATTTATTTTCTCATAAGCAGTTGCCTTTGCTGGATTTTTTCCTGTATAAGTATCTCTTGGTATGGATAGCAAAGTTGCTTTTTGTGTATTGGGATTGTAAGAGGCAACCATAATCGTATCGGTTAGGTCAACATTCTCTTGATCTGTACTAATACCTAATAAAAGAACTTTAAACTCTCCTAAATTCTTTTTTGTATTTTCATCATGCCCTACCATAGTTGCTAACATTCCTGACATTCCTCCACCATTTAAGTGTACTTTGTATGCAAATACACCCCCTGCTATTAATAAAATGAATAAGAATAACAGTAATATTTTCTTTCCTATCTTCTTTTTTTTCTTTTTCTTCTTGCTATTTTTAGCATTTTTATTGTTCATTTGTTTATTTCCCAAAACGATTCACTCCTAATTTTTCATGCTAATAGTATAGCAAATTTGCTGTTAAAAAACAACCCATCTATCACTTATTTTAAAAAAATACATTTAAAATATTATTTTCATACATGGATTTTCCCAAATATGATTTTTCTATATTTTCATGGATTACATTATTGGGATTAATTTGTGCTGGTATGTGAAGGATTACTAATACAACATAGATCATTAAAATACCTCTTAAAAGGCCATATACTAATCCACCAGCCTTATTTATCTGATCTAAAATAGGTAATTTAGCAACCGCATTTGCAAATGCACTCACAAATCTTAACGCAATTTTTACTCCCACAAAAAGGATCAGGATAACGCCTCCTGTTACAATATTAACAGCTAACGTTCTGGCTGTTTCTGGTAACATTTCATTTTTTGCTATTTCTACTAAATCATTTGTTAAATCATTATCATTTTCGTCTCTTCCCATCATCTCATTTGCCTTCTCATAAATGGCATCTTCTATCATTTCATCTATACTAGTGGTATGAATAACCAAATTAGAAATTGGTTGATATAAAATAACTGTAATTACAATAGAAACAACAAAGGCACACAAGCCAATTGCTAAATTTACTAACCCTTTCTTATATGCCAAAAATGTTGACAAGGCAACAATTGCTATTATAATTAAATCTACTACCATGTTATCCCCCTATAAATTTATTATTTCAACTTTATCTCTATAAATAATTCCTGCTATATCATCTGATACTACAATATTGGTAATTTCCTGATTGGCAATATAACGTTTTACTAACCAACCTTCTGTGTTAATAAATTCTATTTCTGTTCCTAAATTCAACGCAATAATATTGCCATAAGTAAAAATCTCTTTTGTAATGGCTTCTACGGTGTATTGCTTCGTTGCTTTATTTTCTGTATGGATAATATCAATGATAGAATCGGCTGTAAATAATCCAGAAGATTTTTCTTCAATTCCGATCACATGATCTGCCAATTCAATGGATTGGAAAATCATCTTTTTATTTTTATGGTTCATTAATGTGGTATCTTGATTATTCTCTATGATGTGAATACTATCTGTATACATACATACTAATTTATCTTTATTTTGATACTCAATATTAGTAATTAATTTGTCGGTTTCTCCTTGATAAGTATTTTCTAATGAATTGGTTGGATCTGAACTTGCTTTCTCTATTGAAATTATCTTTATATTGGATTGTATAATTGTTCCTGAGGTATCTACTTCTGCTATTGCCAAATGTTTATTATCGTTAGAAATTGTCACATCAGCTGTTCTGGTAGAAGATAAATACGTCTTAAACATTTCTTTTCCAGCTGGATTGTACATGGCAATTACGGTTTTATAGCTAGTATCTGTTATTACTACTGCTACATATCCATTTTTATTAACATGCACTTGTGAAATATTTCCTTCTATTTCTGCTTCCCATGTAATATCTTTATCGGTAATTAAATATATTTTCTTTCCTTTTGATTCTGCCATTACTAAAAATCTATTGGCTGAATCAAAAATTGGATTCGATACTTCTACCTCTAATATCTTTTCTTCATTTCCCGTATTACCATAAATACTAAATTTGTTTTTGTTTAAAATTCCAATATATTTATTGAAAGCATGTATATTAGCATTTTGACCTTCTGTTAATTCAATGGTTGTTACATTATCTTGCACAACTTCTTTTTGAAAGATATTTTTATCAATCCATTCTCTTACTGATTTGTTGTTACTATATACTGTCATGAGAGAAACAATGATAACTGCTATCATAATTATTACTACTATTGTTATGATTTTCTTTTTATTTATTTTTTTCTGCGTTGGCTCTTTCCAATAATCTTTCATAGCTGTCCTCCTTGTCTTTTGTTATTTTATTCTACTATAACTAAAAGGAAAAAGCAAGCATAAAAAACTCACATTCTTTTTGTGATTGTGAGTTTTTTGACTTAATTTGATAGGTTATTAAGCAATGTCCTTTCCTTCATCTGGGTCTTCTCTGTTAAATGTAGTTGGTTCTATGACTTGACCTTGTGGTTGTTGGTGCTGTTTGTTTATTCCTGTTACATGCAACCTTTCTTTCAATGGTAAGTTTTCTTTATATTTTTCTGCAAGATCTCCATATTGTCGTTGCAAATCTCTTTCTTCTACCCTAGCTACTAGTAATAGGAATTTTTTTGTTTGTGTATCGTCTGGGTCTTTTAAATCAGTATTCTCAATAAAATATCTCAATGATTTCGTATCCTTAAAATCTCCCTTATAGGATACTTGCCCTAAGCTACCAACTCTTGCACGTAAATAGGCTAAAATTTCGTCTTTATTTTTTAACTCTGTATCAGAATAGTTATTAACTATTTCATCTATTAATGCTAAATCATTATTTCGACAAGTTTCTATATAGGAAGCAACATCCTTACCTTTCATAAAATCCATAATAGTTGTTCCCAATAATTCAGGTGAAGATTTTCTTTGTATATTTTTTACTTCTTTCTCTAAATAAGCTATTTTTTTATAACTTTCTTGCATCACACTTTTATCGCCTGAACTCTTTAAGATCATAGCTTCTCCAATTTCTCTAACTACTCTTTTCGAAACTCTTGCTTTCTCATTTTCAAAATGACATTGAAGTAAAAATCCATCTTCATTTTCCTTTTTTTCTTCCCATTGTTGTGCAATTTTTAATATTGTGTTTTTATCTAGTTTTTCACCATTTTTTATACTTTTGAGATTAGCAGCTACAATTGCATTGCTCGTATCATTTGGCGTTTCTTTGTCCATTAAACGAGATAGCAAAAAAGCCTCTTTTTCAGGAGTCATATCCTCAATCGTTTGCATAGAACTTAATGTTTCTAAATCTTGATGCACCTTTTTACCATATTCTTTGATTTCTTCAGGTGAAAGTTGACTTGTATCAATTTTCCTTGGTAATCCTCTCAATTCTTTATAACCAACAAATTTATCTGCTCCGTATTGCTCAACATAGTCCCAAACACCTGACCAATTTAATTGCGGATATTTACTTTCCATATCATTCAGTTTTTCTATTATACGATTTTTAGTACTTGTCAATGTATGAAGGTTCTTACAATCATCTAATGATTGCAACATTTCCACTAGTCGATTTTTAAAATCTATTATTGGCATTGGATTTTGAAACTTTAAATCTTTCTCCCCGATATTAATTATTCCCAATGTCTTCATTTCCTCACCTATAACTAGTTTCATATCATATTTTAACTTCTTATCTTCTTCATCTGTATAAGAATATATTCTAATATCTGGTTTTTTATCTTGATTTTTCTCTTCCTCTATCTTTTCAGCATCTTTTGAATATTCTTTTGTTGCCTCTGGTAAAGCTAAATTTTTCTTTTTTCTTCTAAATATATCAAAAAACCCCATAAAATCATCTCCTACTATATCTAAAGTACCTCTTTTTATTGTAGCATAAAAAGAGAATAAATACATGTCCCTTTTATTACATTTGGTTTACATTTCTGTTACACTCATTTCCAACAATTCTGTTAAGATTGAACCTAGTAAAACATGATTAACTCTAACCCCTAAATTTGCATATTCTTGTGCTAAACATTTATATGAAAAAAATTTTATTTGTATGGCAAAATTTATGTACAAAGTAAGAAAAAATAGTATAATGTAATAAACTACACCCGACGCAAGCGTCGGGGTATTTTGGGTTTGCCCTGCTCACTC
>CANONT010000043.1 GCA_947567695.1 uncultured Clostridium sp. | reverse complement strand
TATAACTGGTGTCATTAAGTGCGCCTCGAAATACTATTGGCTGAATAGTTACTAATAAATATGTTAATAACAATGTTTATATGGATGAATACGGTCCAAAATATATAGAATTATTAAATGCAACACTAAATCAAAATAATCCCGCTGTTTTTCTTATGTGGCTTTGTTTTGGTGCACTTATTCAAACCGACATAGAAAAATTAACTTCTCTTTTTGATATGCAAATATTTCCTGATACAGATGACGATTACATCTATGAGTATCTTATTCAAAACAGGATTACTATATATAATTCTCCAAAAAGCAGCTTTGTTGCAGATATTCCTGAAAAAAAATTCTGGAATTTACGTAAACTGGTCATTTCCGAAGCTAGAGATGAACTAATTATTTCTGGACAATCTCTAATGGATGCCTTTGATAATAACAATAGCATAAATATTATCTCCTCTCTTAAAGAGTTAATTGAAAATCACCATATTAATAATCTGCATATTCTGACAACAGATCCTACAATTTTTAGTATAAAGCCTAATTGTACAAGTCCGCTAATTGATATAGACAAAGCAATTACCACTATCATTGATTCATTATTACCATGTTGTGCAAAATATGACTGTCATTTAGATCTTTATTTTATACCATTATTAGAAATTGATCACGCAGTTATTACCAATAAATACATGTTACTTCGAACCACAAAACTATGGACCGAGGATAGAAAATATAAAGGGGCATTTGGACTATATAAAAATTCATCAAACTCAAGCGAAGCACCTTCCGAATATGCAGCTCAGAATGCTTATATTAAAGTTGTTATGGATAACTGTACAAAAATCAATCCAAATTCTGATACCTACACTAAAGTAGACACACCTGCACTTGAAATGCACAATAAATGGCGCAAACGCATTGCAAGTATGCGTTATACTTGTATAACCCTGCACAAACTATACAATTCACAATTAGTCAACTATGTTGTAAATGGGTGGACAAAAGAATTAACGCTTAATGACTCCTTTGCTCCATCAGATACTATTACTTGCTATGAAGATTTATTTAATCCAAAAAATTTATTGAATGACCAAACACAAAAAGCTCTTCTTCCTTATATAAAAGAAACGCAAAATTTATTAAATCAGGTGGTAAAAGATTATGACTCAAGTGAAAAAAGTGGTGCCATAATTTATCCTTCACTCGACTTAGGATATCCAAATAATGTCCAGAGGCTTGCTGGCGGATTCGCAACTGGTATGTTTGTTCATTGGGAGTGTGGAACTGACATTATCCCAGTAGACGCTACTGTAAATGTATGTTCTAGTAGTGTTTTTAAAATTGACCATTTTAATCCAAATCAATTAGGAAATAATTTTCAAAAATATTTGAATGACGAAATTTTTATTAATGCCTCAAATACTAAAGGGTATTCATTTAGTTTTGAAAGTGGTAATCACTTCTTAATGATAGCAAAAGATAAAAATAATGATTACTATTTAGTATTACACTCATCCGCAAACGAATTCAAAAATTCTTATATGGGTTTATACCCAATCGAAAATAACTGGTATAGTGATAAGATCAAAACATTTCGATATAATAATCGTTATTTAAGATATATTAAAGATAAAGAAGCACGCCACTTTGCTACCAAAGCAAATCATCTTCTCTCATACAATGAACAAATACACAGTTGGCTTGCCAATAAAATAAACAATGATAGCTTACCTTCCGAAAGCATTATTAAGCATCATTATTATATGCCTACTCATTCTTCTATAGCAATTGGAACTTTTGTTGAAAGTCCTGGAGCTGTTGTGCCAATGTTCTCATCGGTAGGAAAGCCTGTATATCTATTTCGTGTAGGAAAAGATAACTGGAAAATATCACTTGAGGGAGAGGATAAATGTTTGATTCCTCATGGTTGGGGACAACAGATTGAAACTATCAAAGGAGTTTCTGTGGATAAGGACCGCAACATGTTATTTTTAGACTCAAAAAACATACCTATAAATCCACAAGAAAGAATCAACCATGATGATAAACATATCAGGGAATTTAATAGTGGTGAAGAATTCTTAAAGATTGGCGAACGCATGATAAAAGGAGAAATCGAAAAAGTATTATATCCTGAATATTTATTTTGCAACACAGTGAAAGGAAAATTGCCAAATGTATAATCATGAAAACAATTTAAAAACGAAAAATAAAATATATTTTTTAAGACATTTTAAAACGTTAAACAACCTAAACAATGTAATTAGCGGGCGAAGCACTTCGCCCACTATTGCAACTGACATTATCATTCCTACTAACACCATTTTTCATAAAATATATTGTTCACCAGCTGAAAGATGTCGAACCACCATGAACGCACTTCCTAATAATATCCTAGAAAAAGCTGATATTATTTTTGATGAACGGTTATTAGAACGTAATTTAGGAAATTTAGAGGGTATGCCACGTAATAATGCCATTAAAAGCTATCCTGTCCTATTTTCAAAAAATAAATTAGATGTTTTTTCCACTCCTCCTAACGGAGAATCATATGAAGTATTTTTTCAACGATTACATCAATTTTATAATTATACAATTTGTAATATGTCAAATAATCAAAACATTCTTATCTGCTCTCATAATCAAACATTAAAAATGCTATATCATATTCTTACAAAAAGTGATATCACATCAGTCTCATGGAGAAATCTTTCTTTTGACAATGGTATCATTACTCCTATTACCGAATTCTTATAGCAGCAGACTGGTTAATTGGAATACACAATTAATCATATTTTTAAAACTGGTCTGTACAAAAATTCCATTCTGTACAGACCAGACAAAATTATCCGATATTCAACATCTTCACATTACCCCCAAACATCCAAACTACCTCAATCCACCCCTCTGCATACACCATCACTTTCTCAATCAACTTATCTTTCATATCCTCTGTCAACTCGTTCTCTTCCAAGAACACCAATGCCTTTGTTACATTCTTACCAGAACCTTGTTGCACATCCTTTTCTTCTTCCCCGTAAACTGTGGTCTGTTATCAAAATGTGTTTCCGAAAAACCATCATCGCATTTTTCAATTATTTTGCATCCTGCAAATTTTTTCTAATGATTTATGTAATCATAGAGTAATGCCCTCTGTGTGGTTATACTTCCGCTTTCCGCCCTGTAACTACTGTTTCGAACATCCTTCTCTATGGAAAGCATTACATACAGATATATATATTCATATTCATGTATCTATCTTTTCTTTATTACATTGCCTAATACATTCGTGTAACTTCCTCTCTCCTACTTTCTGTCAACTCTACCATTCCTGTATTCGGTCTGCAAAAGCAAAATGTAATCTCCATCTGTTTTCCTCCAAAGAAAACAATCCTGCTTATGAGAACGTGTATTATTTCAGAAAAAAGTATCTCAAAATCTGCATATTCCTCATTATTGATAATCTTCAATCCTGACAGTTCTGAAAGTTTCTGTGCAAGATTTTCTGACTCCAGAACATATTTCTTCTTTGCAAACAGATAATCCCGTTCGTTCAATAAACCATCTGACCATCTGCATAATCATTATACAGGTTGCTGTTCATGGGTTGTGCCTGTTCCAGTCTGTCTCCGGTGTCTGCAATCTAACTTTTTAAGTCAGACTTTATCTTCTCTTGTTTTTAGCACAATAACAAGAAATTTACAATAATATCGTTCAGTTAAAGAATGAACTATAAACCCATTTTATTGACTTAATAAATATACTGGATTCTGAAAAAAGAGGTGGAATTTTCAAAAAATTTATTGTATACTAAAGAAAATTTCCTAATCACGCCATAATCATCTTGGAATAATGGTAAAATATTCGGAATAACTTTAATACTCAATTAGGAGGAAATAATGAAATTTCGTGAAAGAAACAAAATTGTTGAGTTTAATGAGAAAAATATTGAAACAATAACTCAAACTCAACACATGCGTGTTAGATTGTTTTTTGAATACATTTTACTACAAAAATATAAAAGGAAATATGCTAAACTAGTTGTAGGTTCGGAAAAATGGCATAAGAATCAAGAACTGGTTAGCAAGGGGCATTCTGTGGGATTTCAAGCTAGGTTAAGAATTTTGTTCTATACAGTTACGTTACCAAAATGCGGTGAGAATTTGTATATTAATCCTGGCACTATTTTCTACTACCCCCATAACCTTTATATTGGTGATAATGTTTATCTTAATAGAAATGTATTTATAACAGCTAGAGCAAAAATTACAATTGGAGATAACGTATTAATAGGACCCAATACAGTTATAAATAGTGGTAACCATCTTTATTCAGATCCTAAAACACCAATTTGTTTGCAAGGCCATATATCAAAAGAAATTATTATTGAAAATGATGTTTGGATTGGTGCCAATACAACGATTTTGTGTGGTTTAAAAATTGGCAAGGGATCAGTCATTGCTGCTGGAAGTGTTGTTAATAGAGATGTTCCACCGTATTCTGTAGTTGCTGGAGTACCTGCTCGAAAGGTAAAGGATAGAACATAATGAAAAATATAATTATTTTGGATGGAACATCAGCGATTTGGAAGAATGATTTAGTTAACTACATCAGTAAAAAACTACCAGACTCTACGCTGATTGAAAAAGTATCGAACCGTAAAAGGCGTGCTACTGATGGAGCGTTTGATTTGCTCTTAACCAGTGAAGGTGATTTAACAAAATACAATTTTGAATATCGGTACTATTTTGGAGGTTATGAGTACGGCTTTACGCAATCAAGCATTGAAGAGGCATTATTAAAATATCAAAATGTATTTATTGTCGTAAGAAATCAAAATACAATTCAAAAAATTAAGGCCGACTTTTCAGCAGAAAATGTATTTTCCGTTTTTATATATTCAGATATGAAGCAAATAGAAAGAATATTAACATTGTCTTCGAATATTGATTTGAAAGAATCAATATCTCTGGCGTTTGATGATTATATACGAAACCCTAATGTTTATGATTTAGTTATTATCAACGGTGAAAATTCAAATGACTTTTTTAGAACTATAGATTACGCAATAGAAAAGTCAAAAGAAAATCTCAAAACCAAAAAGAAAAGCAAAAATAAAAGCAAATATATACTAAATATCGTTTTTCCAATAATCTATACGATATTATTGGGCTTGGTAGTCAACATAATATCAAATGAGATTTTTTCAACGTGGAGTATTATTACGATAATTCTTTCTTCCTGCTTAACAATTTTGTTAGTAATAGTACATATATATTTTAGTAGAACAGCATAACCCTTAACTGTTAGATATGTTGCTAATTAATGTGATTTCTGTGCGATTTCACTAGGAGAAGTAACCTGATAGCGCATACCAACCGAAGGAAATCTTACAGGAGCAACAGCGACCCCCTCTCCCATGATGGAGGCAACTAAAAAGTAGTTTAACATAAAACATGTTTACCAGTCTGCAAGTATACAAAACTACCATTAACCACAATTACCGATCTATCTGCTGGCTTACATGTCTACCAATCTGCAAAAAATCCTATTCTTTTCATGTATCATATATATTAGAGCAGCATTCTATGGCAAAAATTGGAAAAAGAGGAGGGGGGTATGCTATATCACAAATTAACCTCGCCTCTTTCAAACAATTTTAATCATAACATAACGATCCTGCTTTAGAAAATGGAAATAAAACACATTTAGCCTTTGCCTGAATATTATTTGCAGGAACATATAGTCTCTCCCAAAATCGAATATCATTAGAGTTATTCCTATTATCTCCCATGAAAAAATAGCAACCTTCAGGAATCTCGTAAATACCATCCCCAATCTGTCTCTGTGATTCCTTTATAAACGAATTATCCAGTTCCACCCCTCCTGCATAAACTTTTCCTTCCTTCACCTCAACAGTTTCTCCAGGCAGGCCTATAAGCCTTTTAATGTATGTCACATCTGGATCATTAGGCGATACAAAAGTTAAAATGTCATACCTTTCTAATTTATCCTCATCTACATCATATCTCGTTGAAAAAATAACACTATTGGTCTGTATTGTCCCTTCCATGCTACCTGTTGGGATAAAACTTAACATAAATACTGTTTGAAATAAAATTAAAACTATAACAGCAAAAACTATATATATGCCAAGCACTTTCAAAATCTTTTTAGTAAATGGGTCCATATACTCTCCTCCTCTCATCTCTCACACTTTTCTTCTGTTTTTCTGTTTCTTCATATATAATACCACAAATAAATCCAATAGTTTCCAGCAAAAACCACAATCAACAGCTTTTCCACTTATTTCATTCTTTTTTTATTTTATGTTATGCGATATCGCATACATGAAAGGCTAAGCATGATTATATTTTTGCTAAATTTTATGGCAATGAAAAATGTTAGAATTATGTGAAATAAAAAAGAGGAGGGATGTAATTATAGAAACATGTGCATTCTGTGGACGAAACATAAGACAAGTTAAGCAAATGATAAAAAGCCCTGTCAATAGCGAAATATATATATGTGACAAATGTGCTGAAATAACAGTTGCAGTTTCTAATGGCGAAATAAATAATAGGGCAGCCAGCGATCTAAGAGGACATTGGAAAAATACTCGAAATATGGAAATTCTAAAGAGAAAATCAAGATTTGATGATGTTACATTTGAATTGACACCTAGCGAAGTTCATAAAGAACTGGACAGATTCATCATCGGACAGGATTATGCGAAGAAAGTTCTAGCAGTTGCGATTTATAACCATAATAAAAGACTTAATGATCAAACTGGATTGATTAAGAAATCTAATATTTTACTGGCAGGACCTACAGGATGTGGCAAAACATTATTGGCAAAAACTCTAGCAAAGATATTAAATGTACCCTTTGCAATTGTTGATGCAACTAGCATGACACAGGCAGGCTATGTTGGTGATGATGTTGAAATATGTATTCAAAGACTGATACAAATATCTGATGGTAATATCGAAATAGCACAAAAAGGTATCGTTTATATAGATGAACTTGATAAAGTAGCAAAAACAGGCAAAGGCAGAAACCACACAAGGGATGTATCTGGCGAAGGTGTACAGACAGCACTGTTGAAGCTAATTGAAGGTACTGAAATATCTATACCTATTAATTCAGAAAGAAAAAATCCTCAAAGCGAAAACATAATTTTTGATACAAAAAATGTGCTGTTCATCTGTGGAGGAGCATTTGAAGGACTGTTTGATGCAGAAAAGAAAAATATAGTAGGATTTAATACAGGACAACTTAAAATAACAGACAGTGACAAAGAAACAAATGTAAAACTGACACCTAAAGCACTAAAAAAGTATGGCATTATACCTGAACTTATTGGCCGATTGCCTGTTTTATGTCCATTGACAGACCTGACAGAAGATGAACTTATCCGAGTCTTAACAGAACCAGAGGATGCGATCACAAAAGAGTATCAGATGTTGTTTGAAAAAGATGATGTCAAGATGGAATTTACCGAAGAAGCATTAAAAGAAATTGCAAAAATAGCATTAGCTGAAAAAACAGGTGCCAGAGGACTTCGGAGCATTTTAGAGGATATAATGCTTGAAACCATGTACACCATTCCTGATAATAAAGATAATATTTCAAAATGTACTATCACAAAGGAAAGTATTAAGACAAAAAAGGCTGTTATAACAAAAAAGAGACAGAGGAGGAAAGCTGTGGCATCGGTCACAATCTAATCCTCTGTCTAAAAGCCCTGACAATCAATTGTCATCAGGGCTTTATAAATATACTATAATACTATCAGGTTATCTTATCACAAGCCTAAATATTTTTTGATTGCCTGCTTTACTTGTCTAGCATAAACAGTGCCCTGAATACCCCCAACTTTTACCAATAACTGGGTTTTATCCAAAGTAGTTATTTGTTCCACTACAGCAATATTTTCTTCTGACATTCCATAATCGTCAAGGAACACATAACTCAGCAGTTCGTCTTGTCTTGTAGCATCAATTATTGGCACAATAGTGACATATGGTAACTGTTTGTTGGTTTTGTCATCTGATACCACTAAGACAGTCTGTTTTAAGCGATGTAAATCACCTGTTATATTTCTATTTGCAATGTAAATATCACCACACCTACACATTTTAATTACCTCCACTTGTGAAATTTTTAAATTCATCTTAAATATGACTTTTTTGAAAAGATAAAAATTTCTATACTTTCTATAATAGTTCATCATCTAAATCAAATGGCAGTTTCTCCTCCTCTTCATCGACAGCCTCTCTTTCTACATTTCTACTCAAAATTTCAAAAATATCTAAGATATCGCAATTTTCTGTCTCATAACAGTAAAATGGTGAACAATGACTGCAACAATATTTTGATATCAAATCAATAATCTCATTACATTGCTTCTGTGTAATCATAAATATTACCTCCTGTCTATTAGCCTGCTGAATATTAAATGTACTCTTTTTAATAGTTAATTATCTGTAATATGGTAGATTTTTCAGAGAAGAGAAGAAAATTTCAAAAAAATTTATCAAAAAATGAATTCCACACCTTTCTTTCCTAAATGCATTGCAGAACCACTATGATAAAGATTCTGTGATATTTTAATTTGAAACAAATTTCATTTTAAAAATAAGAAAAAAATAAAATGATTGGAGGATTTGATTATGGCACAGAAATTGATGTTAAAGGACATCGGCATGGATTCAATGGAGATTTTGTATTACGAGAGGCAGGCAAAAAGAAAAAAAGCTTATGCGGCAAAAAAGAGAAAAATTTCTAAAAGACTTCATTCTGATACTTCCAGCATAGTATTGAGGAAAGCCATTTAATAAAGATATATGCACTAAAGCAGCTATGTGTTAATCTGATTATAATCAGGCAGCATATGGCTGTTTTTGATTTATAAACAAATACATTAACATACATAAGAATGCTAAAAACACACCCTATACTAAACAGAACTGTCTTTATTTTCTGTATCGAAAAATTTCTTCATTATTATATTCTGCTTCTGCTTTAAAAAGTCACCGATATTCCTCTTCCCTTTACTTTAGATGCTTTTTAGCTTCATTAGATATAATCCTCCTCATTATCATTCCTTGAATGGAAATTTGTCTTCATCACAGTTTATATTAAATTCGTCTCTAGGCAATTCTATAACAAGTTTTTCTTCATCTGGTTTTATATGATTTTTTTCCAGATGATTTCGCAAAATTTTATAAATTATTTGTACATCACAACAATCTATTTTTGAGCAATATGGACAAGGATTAGGATGTAAACAACAACATTTTGAAATGACAGCAACCATTTCATCATAGTCCTCTTCGGTTATTCTAAACATACTTGTACCTCCCCTTTTCATTATGTTTCATCCATGTTATTAATTATTTACACCTATAATATGGTAGATTTTATAGATACAGAGAAAAATTTTTCAAAAAAATTTATAAATAGAGAAGAACTTTCAGACTTCATCCCTGAATCTATCATAAAGCCATATATCTGAGAATTTGATTTTATAACACAGAATTTAGGTTAAAAGATATTGGCCGGCCACAAAGAGAGGCTTTTTATATAAATTTGCTCTGATGTATTTCCACCATGCATCACCAGCAAATAATTGAAGAGCGAAAGAAAAAACGAAGAACTGCAAAGATTTCATAGCTATCTTATGATAATTGTGGTACGATAAAACAAAAGAAGTAAAATCAGGGCAGGTGATAACTATGGATACCGATAGTAAATTATTAGATTGCTTATATAAAGATATGATAGCATATTTTGCAGGAGACCCAAAAAGGATACAGCACTTCATTAAAGTCCACAGCTTTGCAAAACTCATTGCACAAAATGAAAACCTGGCAGATGAACAGCTGCTTATATTAGAATCAGCTGCTTATGTCCATGATATAGGGATAAAACCTGCAGAAAACAAACATGGAAAATGTAATGGTAAGCTTCAAGAACAGTATGGGCCTCCAGAGGCAGAAACCATGTTACAGATCTGTGGTTTTTCAGAACAGCAGATTAAACGAATTTCCTATCTTGTTGGACATCATCATACATATACAAACATAGATGGAATTGATTATCAGATTTTGGTTGAGGCCGATTTTCTTGTTAATTTCTATGAAGATAACTGCAAAAAAGAAACAATACAGAATACATATCAGAAAATTTTTAAAACTAAAACAGGAAGAAGTATATGCAGAACAATGTTTGGTATTGAATAATAATATGAACCAAAAAGAATTTTTCATTCCCACTTTATGTCCATATCTTTCACCAGCAGTTAGAAAATAAGAGACGAGGAAATAAGAAACAATGAAAATGCCATAGCATTATCCATAGTAAGTCTGGAAGAGTAATAATAGAATTCCTTTGTTAAACATTTATTCAGGCATTAATGAATATTATTTATATGTTTTGCTGAAAGAATAATAGCTTATAACAATAGGATTGTAGAAATAGAATTTGCAGTAGATAAGAAATATAGCCTCTCGGATTCTCACCAGATAGTCTGAGAGTAAAATTTGACAACTG
>CANONT010000042.1 GCA_947567695.1 uncultured Clostridium sp. | reverse complement strand
TTTTCCGTTCCCTCTTTCTTCCAAGTTACATTTCCTTCTTTCTCTTGATTGGTTAAGGTAACTTGATTAACACCATCTTTAAATTGGCTCTCATAAGAAGTCATTGTATTTAAATTAACTTGTGTTTCTACTTGTGGTTCAGATTCTCCTACTTTAGGAGCATCTATTCTTGCTAACATCTCTTTGATCGGATAACTATTACTTTTGGTTCCCACATTCCAAGATAATTGAACCACTCTCTTTTCTTCTCCATTGATATTAGACACTTTATTAGTAATGATAGATACCTCATTAATGACATCTTCTTGTTTTGCTTCCTCTACCAAATTTAATCTTACGGTTTTAGTAGCCTTTATTTTCTTATCTTTTTCAGAACGATCTCTATAAATACCATTTAGTGTTATTTTACTTTCCATGTCTAATAAACCTACACGATAATTTTCTTCTTGAATAGGTTCAATCTTAATTGGTATTTCAATCGAACTTCCTGCTGTTACATGATACAAACTAACTGTATTGTTCTCTATTTTCTCGACATATTGATTTTCAGATTCTACTAGCTTAAAATTTGTTTCATTTTCTAAACTAATACTTCCATTCAAATACCCTTCTTGCTTCACATTTAGATACATATAAAGCATTGTGTCACGATTACTTGGTACTCTATCTAAATCTGATACATGTTCTCCTTTTTCATCTTTAAAATACACATTAAATTCTACATTATTGTTGTTGGTATTATTATTGCTATCCAAAGCATAACTGATTAAACAATTACCAACAAAAATAAAATTGCTCATGGTCATGCTCAAAATCATAACCAAAACAACACTTATTTTGAAAACCTTACTTTTCATAGTATCCTCCTTCTCATTAGGCATTTCCTTTTACCCAATTCCTCTAATATATTATATATACTTATTTTGAAATAAATCAACCCTTATCTTTTGTGTTTCAATGGTTTGAAATAATTTTCTCTTACGGAAAATATACTTTATATCAAATTATGAAATAATATTATTTTTTTGTTACATTTTGTAATATTACCATTTTTGTACATAATCATCTATTATTATACATCATTTGCATTGTTTTTTCAATAGTTTGAAAACCAAAAAACAACCTTTTATGTAAATTCTTGTTGTAATTTGCAATTTTTGTATGGTAGTACATCTTTCGTTAAAAATAAAATAATTGACTAGTAAAGTTTTTTACTTTTTCTCATATAATAATTACAGAGGTGATTGATTTGAATAATATGAATTTTGATGAGAATACTATCAATAAATTGAAAGATATGATGAATAAAGGTGATTTGAATGACATGCTATCACAAATTCCTCCTGAAATGATACAAAACTTTTCTTCTATGATGTCACAGAATCAAGGAAATAGTTCTACTAATACCAATTCTTCTAATACATCGAATAACATGAATAATAATAATAATAATGGTAATTTTGATTTTAGCAAAATTGATATGAACACGATTTTAAAGATGAAATCTGTCATGGAAAAATTAAATACATCCAATGATCCTAGATCCAATTTGCTATATTCTTTAAAGCCTTATTTACGTGAAGAAAAAAAAGGAAAAATTGATCAATATGCAAATTTACTAAATGTGGCTAAAATTGCCGATCTTTTAAAAGATGATAATAAGGAGAATTCTCACAATGGCTAGTTTTTATAATAATTATTATAGATATTATAGACCGTATCCACCTGTGAATTTCAAAAATTCATTAGACACGAAAAGCCATTCTTCTTCTGAGGACAAAGCTCTCAACCACGATACTCCTCCTGTAGAATCTAATGATAAAACTTCGCAAGAAAAATCATCTAGATCTTATTCTTTTGGTCCCATTCATTTCAAAAATCCCTTTTTTGATGATATCGAAAATCCTATCTTTGAAATAATGGGAATTCAATTATATCTAGATGATATTATCATTCTTGGTTTATTATTCTTTTTATATCAAGAAGGCGTACAAGACGAAATGTTATATATTGCTTTAATTTTATTGTTGTTAAGTTAACCATTTACTCAATTACAATGTTATCTTTATCCAAATACACATAAGCTTGTTTATGCATTGGCTCCTCATCACGGTCGATTTCTTTTACAATATTAGCAATTCTGATTTGAACGGTATCAACTAATCCTGCTGCTATAATGGCTTGCGTATTTCCCTTTGCTCCAGCATGTGCTAACCCTCTTAAAGCACCTAATACAATGATATTATCTGATGCCATTATTTCTGCACCAGAATTGACATCTCCTAGAATGACTAAGCTACCTTCTGACTCCATTTTTTGTCCAGAACGTAAAGATCCCTTATGAAATTTTGTTTCCGATACTGCTATTTCTTTTTCAAATGTCTTTTTAATACTGTGTAGTCCCAAGCCTTTTGGCATATCAAAATCAATTTCTACATCAATTTTACTTTTAATTAATTCTTGTATTTCTCTCATTTCCTTATTTTTTAAGATTTTTCCTGATACCAAGATAGGTGTTTTCTCGTCTTGATACAATTTTTTTAATTCTGTTAGTTTCTTTTTTAAAACTTCCATTATTTCTTTTTGTTCCGCTTCTTCACTTAATTTGATAACAATTTGATCTTTTTTTAAATTAATACTCACACAATTTTTCATTTTTACGTCCTTTCTTTTCCTTACTATCGCATAAATTCTATATATGGTACCGCTTCCATATTCTCTTCAATATTCTGTGTATTCATACCAAAATACTCTGTCATAATATCTCTAACAACCTCAGCTGTGTAATTTCCGTGTCCTCCATTTTCCACCATAACAACAATCGCAATTTCTGGATTTTCAAATGGAGCAAACCCAACAAACCAAGCGTGAACTTTATTATTCGGTGCCTCTGCTGAACCTGTTTTTCCTCCTACACTGATATTGAAATCTTTAAATCTAACATAGGCTGTTCCTCCACTATCACTTGTAACAGATCTCATTCCCTCTAATACAGCATTCAAATGGCTTTGGTTGATTTCTCTATCACCTACATCATCGTTTTCCAATCCTAATTTTTTATTCACAAATTGATTGATATCTTGTCTGGAAACTTCTGAACCATCGGCATTTCGAATCGTTTTTATGGTACTAACTTCTATTTTCTTTCCTCCGTTAGCTAACATACTAATATAACGAGCCATTTGCAATGGACTAAATTCATTATCTCCTTGTCCAATAACAGCATTTAACGTATTTCCTGGATTCCAATTTGGGTCATCTGCATGCATTTTCTGTTTCGTTTCCCTACTTGCTAAAACGCCAGCTGTTTCGCCTTGTAATTCAATTTTTGTCTTATTTCCTAGCCCAAAATATCTAGCAATTTCTACTAATTTGTCAATTCCCATTTTGTCTCCTGTTTCATAAAAGAAATAATTACATGATTTTTCAATAGCACCTGAAACATCGACCCAACCATGACCTGTATGATAATCTGTATAATGCCAACATTTTGGTTGATAATCTCGATATTTTGTATAAATTCCTGTATCATTAATTTTGGTCTTTAAATTAATAACTCCTGATTCTAATCCTGCTATTGCTGTTATCATTTTGAAGGTAGAACCTGGTGAATAAGAATTTTGCATGGCTTTGTTAACCAGTGGCTTTGCTTCATTATTGGTATAATTGTTCCAAGCTTCTGTACTAATTCCTCCAATAAAATCAGCTGGATTATAATCTGGATAACTTGCCATAGCTAAAACTTCCCCAGAATTTACATTCATAACTACACAGGCACCTGCTCTTGCATCATAAGCTTTTCCAAATCCTCCTGTCGCAATTTTTTGTATGTTGGCTGCTAATGCACTTTCTGCTGTCTTTTGAAGATTAGCATCGATTGTAAGAACTACATCTGAACCTGCTATCGCTTCTTCTGCTATATATTCCGCTGTTGTTGTTCCATCTACTGCCATATCAATTTGTTTGGTTCCGTTTTTACCTTTTAGATATTCCTCAAATACATATTCAATTCCTGTTTTTCCAATCATATCATTTTGACTGTAATAATTTTTTCTACTTTCATATTCTTCACTACTAATGGTTCCTGTATATCCTAGAATGTGAGAAGCTAATGTCCCAGATGTATAATGTCTAACTGGCTTAACAACTACATTAATACCAGCAAATTTTTCAGCTCCTTCACTGAATTCTGCAACCGCTTCTCTTGGGATATCCTCTGAAATGGTTACTGCTCTTGTACTGCTATAACCTTTTTCAGAAATCAAATAACGTATGGCTATTATCTTCCTCACCTCTTGAATATTTGCATTTTGAATATCATATTTGTCCTTAAATTTATAAAATGCTTTTTCAGCAGATATATCTTCATCTAAATTATTCGACTTTTTCCACTTTACTAAAGCTTCATCTGCAATTGTAAATTCAAATGGATCCATACGAATCGGAAAAGTGTCTGAATAAGGACATTTATATTTTTCTAATACCTGTATCATATTTAAAATAGCTGTATTTAAAGTATCTGTATCTACTTTACTTTTATACATTTCTAATGAAAAGGTCATATTAGAACTGACCAATTCTGTTCCTGTTCGATCTAAAATATTTCCCCTAGAAGCTTCTAGTGTGCTTTCTCTTGTTAATCGTGTATTCGATTGTTCACGATACTCTGCCCCATGTACAATCTGAAGGCTAAATAATTTGGCAATTAAAATAATTCCAATAATATACATCAAAACTGTTAGAATATTAAATCTTAAATTTATATTAGATTTTCTTTTAGTACTACGTCTTACCAAACTATTCACCTTCTTTCTTAATGATTTCTCTTGCTTTTTAGAAATACTTGGTCAAAATCTTATTTCCCTTATATTCGTTTTCTATATAATACCCAAACTTTTGCATCCATGGATATAAAATAATCGTTAAAATCAAATTAAAAATAATTTCTATCGCTAAAATCCTTACAAAATTTAATATTTCTACATTAATAGAAATAAAAATGTAATTTAATACATATGACAAAATTTCGAAAATAGCTGTTGCTACCACTCCCATAACCATAATGGTCATTCTACTATCTTTTGAAAAATTCTTATCAAATATAGTGGCTAAAAAGCCTATCAATCCTAGACAAGCCATATTAATCCCTACTTTTGTTCCTAGGATGAAATCTAGCAGTAATCCCAACACGAGACCATAAATGGTTCCCATAATTTTGCTTCCAAAAAGTCCAATAAACAATATAAATATAACAAATAAATTTGGCATAACCCCAGCTATGTTAAACCAATTGAAAAAATTCACTTGTAAAATATAAACTAAAATGGCTGTTAAAATCAAACCAATATTAATCATTGTTTTTTTCAATTAATTCACCTCTTTTTCTTCGTTCTAGGAAATGATCTTATTTATTGGTTATCACAAGTACGGTATCTAATTTATCAAAATCCACTGCTGTTTCTACAATAGCATATCGATCTGTCATATTTTGTGTATTGGTTACTTTTTTTACTGTGCCAATATGAATTCCTTTTGGATAAATTCCTCCTAATCCTGAAGTTTCTATACTATCCCCTTGAATAATATTAGCATCTGTTGGAATATACATGGCTTTTAAAGAAGATTTATCATCTAAGGTCCCCTTACATACAATACTATCTTTCGTTGTACTCATAGAACAACTAACAGAACTTGCTGTATCAATAATGGTTTGTACTTTAGCTGTGTTGTCTGTAACAGAAATAACATGTCCCACTAATCCTTGATCTCCAATGACTGTCATACCTTCTTCTACACCATCTTTTTTTCCGATATTAATAATAATGGTTTTGGCATAATTACTAATATCTTTGTTAATCACATATCCTGGTATTGTTTTGTATTCTCCATATTTCTCTGTTA
This sequence comes from uncultured Clostridium sp., assembly GCA_947567695.1. Classification (GTDB taxonomy): domain Bacteria; phylum Bacillota; class Clostridia; order TANB77; family CAG-508; genus CAG-269. The sequence continues at coordinate 4,665 of CANONT010000042.1, read as the reverse complement.
AATTTAGATATTCCTTTAAAGTTTCATTTTGTGTTTTGACATTTTCCAATTCTCTTAATGATTGTTCTAATTCACTATTAGCCTGTTTTAATTGCTTATTTTCTTCCTTTAAATTGTTGATATCTGTAAAAAATGTATTGTTTCCACTGATCTTGTTTTTTAAATAGGTTAAACCATTCTGAATCGGCATAACTAAATTACTTGCTGCATTTTCAAAAAAAGAATGATCGGAATCTCCATTTGAAAAAATAACAATTAATATTAAAATAATAATGGTTATGATAATACCAACTACTCCTGCCTTCTTATTTCTATACATCTTTCACTCCTAATTTTTATTATTTTCTTTTTCTACTGTTGACTAAAACTGTTTTTAGTCTCTCTAAGTCTTCTAATGTTTTACCAGTTCCTCTAACTACACAATCCAGTGGTTCTTCTGCTATATAAACTGGCATGCCAGTTTCTGCACTTAATAATTTATCTAAATTTTGGATCATAGCTCCTCCACCTGCTAAAACAATTCCTTTTTCCATTATGTCAGAGGCTAATTCTGGTGGCGTCTTTTCTAATGTTCCTTTTACAATCTCGATAATTTTAGCAATCGATTCTCGAATGGCTTCTTCTATTTGGGTTGATGTTATTGTGACATTTTTAGGTAGTCCATTGGTTAAATCTCTTCCTCTCACTTCCATTGACATTTCAGTCATAAGTGGACTAGCACACCCAATTTGAATCTTTATTTGTTCTGCTGTTGTTTCTCCTATGGATAGATTTATTTCACGTTTAATATAATTTACAATATCTTCGTCTAGCTCGTCGCCTGCTACACGCAAAGAATGACTTACTACAATGCCTCCTAACGAAATAACAGCTACTTCTGTTGTTCCCCCTCCAATATCTACAATGATATTTCCGCTTGGCTCTCCTACATCTAAAGAAGCTCCAATTGCAGCTGCCATTGGTTCTTCAATTAAATATACTTCCCTTGCTCCCGCTTGGATTACAGATTCCTCTACTGCTCTCTCTTCTACTTCAGTAATACCAGAAGGTACGCCAACTACTACTCTTGGTCTTCCTATATTATATTTTTTCCCAACTTTTTCAATTAAATTCTTCAACATTAATTGTGTGGCTGTAAAATCTGCTATTACACCATCTTTTAATGGTCGAACTGCTTTAATTTGTTCGGGTGTTCTCCCGTAACATTTCTTTTGCCTCACTTCCCGTAGCCATAATAGCTCCTGTTTTTCTGTCTATGGCAACAACAGATGGCTCTTTTAATATGATTCCTTTTCCTTTTAAAGTTACTAAAATATTAGCAGTTCCTAAATCAATTCCGATATCTTTGGATCCAAATGTAAAAAGTTTCATTTTTTCTATCCTTTCTTGTGAGACAAAGGGGACAGGTCTGTGCTGTCTCATTTTTATATAGTTTTTGTCGTCTCTCTTTTTGACATTTTTCTTTCCGTTTTTTGAGACAAAATAAGCCTGTACATCTAGTCTCAATTATAATTTTGTTTATAAAATTATAATTTAAAAGATACTGTTCTAAGTCTTATTTCCTATGACTAGGTGATCTAATAGTTGAATTCCCAATAAATTGGTAGCATCGTATAAATGATTGGTAAAATTAATGTCTTGTTCACTCGGTGTAGCATCACCGCTTGGATGATTGTGTACTAAGATAATTTTAGGTGCTTTCATTTTGATAGGTTCTTCTAATATATCTTTCATTGAAAGATTAGCAAAATTAGTTCCACCAACAGCAATGTCCTTCATTTTTAAAATTTCATTTTTATTGTTTAAAATAACAATTTTAGCAATTTCCTTTTTTTGAAATCTTAATTCTTCCATCATAATTTTAGCTAAATCAAGAGGCTCTTTGATCATTATCTTTTTAAAGTTGGTTGGCATTGTCATTCGGTTGGCTAATTCTCCTACTGCTTTTAATTGGATTGCTTTTACTTTCCCTATTCCTTTGATTTGCATTAATTCTTCTATGGTTATATTTCTTAAAAAGTTAATGCCTTCTGAATTGTTATGATCTAAATTTAATATTTCTTGTGCTAATTGTACAGAAGTTTCTTGTTTATTTCCTGTTTTTATAATAATAGCTAGCAATTCTGCATTGGATAATGCTTTCTCTCCATACCATTCTAGCTTTTCGTAAGGTCTTTCTAATTCTGGTAATTGTTTGATTCTGATTGGCAAAAAAACCGTTCCTTTCTTGTTCTAATTACCCCTACTATACTTTTTTATAAATAAAGATAGCAAGTACCATTCCAATAATACTTGATATACTAATTTTAAACATTAAAGCAAAAGTGATTTTTACTACACTTAAATCTAATACAATTGGATTTTCTAATCCAAAGCTTTGGCTGTAGGATAACCACCAAAGCCAATTTACTCTGGAGGCTAATTCTCCTAGTAATCCCCCTATTACTAATCCAGATAAAATAAATACGAGTAAAATCCATATATTCTTTTCTTTTGTTGCCATTTTCTACCTCCCATTTTTTCGTTTTTTACTACGGCTATTGCATTTTTATTCTACTTTTGGTATTATATCTTGTATTAACAAATTTTTCAAGTAAATCACTGGATTTATTAAAAAAACTAATGATAATTACCAAAAATTGTGCCTTTCCATATAATAATATAAGTAGTATAATATAATTAGTAGTTATTAAGGAGGAATACACTTTATGAAAATAGAAAAACTTACTGATAATAAAATTCGTGTTATCATTCATTCTGATGAACTAGAATGTAAAAATGTTAATTTACATAGCATTATGACAAAAGCCATTGAAACACAAGAAATCTTTTCTGACATCTTAGTAAAAGCGGAAAAAGAATATGATTTTTATACAGATGGTTGTAAATTATTAATTGAAGCTTTTTCTTCTTCAGAAGATATCATTGTTTTTACCATTACCAAATTTTCCCCTGAGAATACTATCAGGAAGAAAAAATTAGTTGCCAAAAGAAAATCTTTTGATAAAATGAATCAGCAAGCTATCTGTCGTTTTGAAGATTTTGATACTTTTTGCAGTTTCTGTAATGCTATGAAAAATGTACAAAAAGTTGATTATCATAAATTAGCAAAACATACCATTTTGTACCTATGGCAAGATTCTTATTACTTAGTTTTTAAAAACATAAATACCGAACATAAAAATATTAGCTTACTTTACTCTATTTTATCTGAGTTTGGAAAAATTCTTTCTTTTTCTAATAGTTTTGAAAGCAAATTATTAGAACACGGTAAAGCTATTATTAAAAAAAATGCACTAGATGTAGGAATTCAATATTTTTAATTTTCTAGGAATTATGCATAGGTTAGAAGCTCCAAAAAAACAATTCGGTTATCCTACCGAATTGTTTTTTCTTTAATATACGTAATTTTGTGGATTATAAGCCACTCCATTTTGTCTCACTTCTAAATGCAAATGTGGTCCAGTTGAATTTCCTGTTGAGCCAACTGCTGCAATTGCTTGTCCTTGTGATACTTGTGTTCCAGCTGACACATACAGTTTACTGCAATGTCCATAATAGGTTTGAACTCCATTTCCATGGGATATAACGATCATATTGCCATAAGATCCTTTATATCCTGAAAAAGTTACAGTTCCAGATGCTGCAGCAGCAATGGAGGTTCCTGTGGAAGCAGCAATGTCTAAACCAGTGTGAGAAGAAACCCTAATACTACTCCTTACTCCAAATCTTGAGGTAATCGTTCCAGATATTGGTTTTATTAAAGCAACTCCGATATTTGCCTTTCCTCCTGATGTTGTAAGAGCTGTGTTAACACTTCCTGTCGCTTCATATTTCGTTCCATTACTTTTAGGTGGGTTATTTTGGGCTACCTCTACCACTTTTGCTGGTTCTACATATAATTTTGATATCGCCTCTTCTGAGGTAATTAAATTCTCTTCCTTTTGTTCATATTTTTCTATAATAGATATATGTTCAATATTAGAACTATTTTTTTCTTTTAAACCATTTACTACTTTTTCAGCTTCTTCAAAGCTTGAAACATAAGCCTTTTCTTCATTATTATCTAAAACAGCATAATAACGATAATAAGTAACTCCTTGTTCCTTTACCTTTTCAAATATTTCTTCATCATTTGGAACAATATCTTTTTTTAATAAGCATAATTTATAATTAGGAAGATTTGCGACTTGTACAAAAGCTACAGTTTCACTATTTTCTTCGCCATTTTCTATGTATTCATTAATTTTATGTTGTAAATCCGATTTATTTTCTGTATATCCCACTTGTTCTCCATTCATGAGAACACTGTATGTAGGTTTATATAAAAAGGCAATTGCACCTATTATTAAAAAAACTGAAATCATAAAAAGAACGATAAACTTTATACTATTTTTAGTATGTATCATTACTTTTTTAAACATATTAGACATCAATCTCCTTTGTATCTTAATTACTTTTTCTTTAAAATGAATTTAAAAAACTTATTGTAATAATATTGTAATATTTCTTTTTTTGCAAAGAGATTGTATACTAAATTTTCGCAAGTTTATTTCTTTTTTATATGTTTATCTTCTTTTTATTTCATTTATCTCTCATTTTCAAAATCGATGTGCAATGGGGACGTTTCTTTTTGCACATGGAGGGAGTGGCATCCTTAGCTTT
>CANONT010000041.1 GCA_947567695.1 uncultured Clostridium sp. | reverse complement strand
AGGAGCTTTGGGAGTTGTAGTCATGTGCAAAAGGAAACGTCCCCATTGCACATTACCAAACCATTTTTGTTTTGGTAATAATTTTTTCGTATGCCAATTTGCTGGAAGCCAAAGTTTTTATATAGATGAATAGCTGAATAATTTTCTTCCATTACTTCTAAAGTAAGAGAGGTTAAATTTAGTTCTTTAGAGGCACTGATTAACTTTTTTAGTAGTAAGGATCCGATTCCTTGATTACGATTATTCTTTTTTACTACGATGTTCATAATGTCAGCTTTGTCTAGCATGATTTTTATGCCAGCAAAACCAAGAATTTCTTTGTCGGATTTAGCAATCCAGTATTTTGAATTTTCATCTTTTAGTTCTTCTTTTAATATGTCATAGTTCCAAAATGAGTCAAAGTCAGTTGTTAGAATGTTGGCTATTTGTTCTAAATCTTCTAATGTCATAGGGATAATTTCAATGTTTTTATTTTTTTCTTCTAGTTGTCGTTGGGCTTGTGGTTTTCTTAGATACAAAGGTAGTACATCGTCCCAATTATTTTGTGTAAATTGATTCAAACCAGCTAATCCTAAATAGTAAGAGTTTAAATGGTTATTTTTAGGGTTGGCTAATATACAGTTTTCCATTTTAGAGAGGATGAGGTTTTTATAAGTTTCACAACCGTCCCCAACAAAGGTAATAGTAGAAGTTTTAGAGCTATTTTTTTTACAGGTAGTTAAGGCATTTTCAAGGGTATCAGCTGTTGGTGGTACGATTTCTTTGTATTTTTCATTTTTCAATTCATATAAGGCAAAGTAGCAATTGTCATTTTTACAGTCTAAGATACTAGCTATAAAGCCTTCTTCTTTTACAGAATAGGCAAGTGTTTCCAAAGAGCTTATACCAATACAAGGAATGGCTAAACTGTCATGAAAAGCTTTTACGGTTGCTATCCCAATTCGAATTCCTGTAAAAGATCCTGGTCCTTTGTCACAAACTAATAAGTCAATATTTTTTAAGGCTAGATTAGTTTGGTTAAAGGCTTGTTGGATCATAGGCATTAAGTTTTCAGAATGGGTTCTTCCTGTGTCACAGTCTAATTGGCAAATTAAGTTGGTATTTTCTAAAATAGAGACACCACATATGTTACTTGCTGTATCAATACTTAATATTTTCAAAATAATCCACCCACTTTCTTAGATTAGTATCTATGTTTAAAATTCTTAGGTTCTCATCGGTGTCATCTTTGGAAAAAGTAATATGAAGGTATTCCTTTGGTAAGGCATCTTGGATTAATTCGCCCCATTCAATGAGACAGATACCGTTTTCAAAGTATTCTTCTCCACCAATTTCATAAAATTCGGAGGAATCTTCTAAACGATATACATCAAAATGATAGATTTTAACTTCGTCTTTTTGGTATTCATTGACAATGGTAAAGGTAGGGCTAGAGATTTCGTTTTGTAATCCAAAATAAGTTAAGATGCCTTCTACAAATTTGGTTTTGCCAGAGCCTAAGTCTCCAGTTAAAACAAGGATATCATTCTTTTTTAGCTGTGTAGCTAGTGATTGGGCAAAGGTTTTTGTTTCGGTTTCATTTTTGGTAATAAATCGAAATTGACTCATGAGATTACCTCCTTACAGTGATTTAGTGTTTTAATGTTTATGATTAAATTTATTAGTAGATTTGCCATTTATTATAAGTTATTAGTTACTAGTAACTAGTATAATATAAAAAAGCAAAAAATTCAATGAAAAACCTTGATAAATTGTAGTTGATGTAATATAATTGTAATGATTTTGTAATAAAAAAGAAACACTGACAAGAAGGGAAGATAGAGATGTTTAAATTTGGATTGGGACAAGATATTGGTATAGATTTGGGGACAGCCACAGTGATTGCTTATGTAAAAGGAAAAGGGATTGTACTAAGAGAACCATCTGTTGTGGCAGTTGATAATAATACAGGTGAGGTATTAGCGGTAGGACAAGAAGCGAGAAGAATGCTTGGAAGAACACCTGGAAATATTGTAGCAACTAGACCATTGAGAGATGGAGTCATTTCTGACTATACAGTGACAGAAAAAATGTTAAAACATTTTATTAATAAAGTATGTGGAAAATTTATTTTTGCACCAAGAATTATGATTTGTATCCCTTCGCAAGTAACAGAGGTAGAGAAAAAAGCGGTAATTGATGCTGCTTCACAGGCTGGTGCAAGAAGAGTGTATTTGATAGAGGAGCCAATTGCAGCTGCAATCGGTGCTGGCATTGATATCTCCAAACCTTGTGGTAATATGGTGGTTGACATTGGAGGGGGAACGACAGATATTGCTGTCATATCTTTAGGCGGTTCTGTGTTAAGTACATCCCTAAAAATTGCAGGGGATAAATTTGATGAAGCAATTGTAAAGTATATTAAGAAAAAACATAATATTATGATAGGAGAGAGAACAGCTGAAGACTTGAAAGTAAATATAGGCTGTGTATATCCTAAAATACAAGATACAGAGATGGATATTCGAGGTAGAGATTTGGTAAGTGGATTGCCAAAAACAGTAACGGTGTATTCAAGTGAGATGTTAGAAGCTTTGACCGAACCAGCTATGATGATTGTGGATAGCGTTCATTCTGTGTTAGAGAGAACACCACCAGAGTTAGCAGCTGATATTAGTGATAAGGGAATTTATATGACAGGTGGAGGTTGTCTGGTAGATGGATTAGATAAGCTTTTACAAGAAAAAACAGGAATTCATGTTATGATTGCACAAGATACTGTGTCTTGTGTGGCACTGGGAACAGGAAAGGCTTTAGATAATTTGGATGCATTAGAAGGAAAGGCAAGAAAATGAGAAGAGTAGCATTTATCACATTAGGCTGTAAAGTAAATCAATATGAGACTAATAGCATGATTCAGAAATTTATCCAAAAAGGGTATGAAATAGTAGAAGCGACAAAAGAAGCTGACATATACATTGTAAATACATGTACAGTGACCAATATGTCTGATAGAAAATCAAGGCAAATGTTAAGAAGAGTGAAAGAACTAAATTCCGAAGCCATTGTGGTAGCTTGTGGTTGCTATGTACAAGTAGCAAAACAAGAACTTGAGAAAATGGAAGAAATTGATTTAGCATTAGGAAATAACGAAAAAAAAGATATAGTAGAAATGATAGAAACTTATCAAGAAGAAAATCAAAAATGTAATGAAGTACAAGATGTCATGCAACAAAAAGAATATGTCGAATTAGGTAAAACTACTTATACTGAAAAGACAAGAGCTGTTATCAAAGTACAAGACGGTTGTGACAGATTTTGCTCCTATTGTATCATTCCCTATGCTAGAGGGAGAGTAAGGAGTAGGAAGCCAGAAAATATCATAGCAGAAGTAAAACAAATTGTACAAAAAGGAATCAAAGAAGTGGTCATAACTGGAATTCATATTGCTTCTTATGGAAAGGATTTTAAAAAAGAATACAAATTGATTGATTTGTTAGAAGAAATCAACCAAATAGAAGGAATACAAAGAATTCGATTAGGTTCCTTAGAACCACTTTTAATCACAGAGGAATTCATAAAAAGATTGTCTAATTTAGAAAAAATATGCCATCATTTCCATTTGTCCTTGCAAAGTGGCTGTGATGAAACATTAAAAAGAATGAATCGAAGATATACAAGTGAAGAGTTTAGAAGTATTGTAGCAAGATTGCGAAATGCATACGAAGATGTTATTTTAACAACTGATATTATTGTAGGTTTCCCTCGGAGAAAGTCAACAAGAATTTGAAGAAACCTATCAATTTTTGCAAGAGATCAAGTTTTATAAAATGCATATTTTTAAGTATTCTCCAAGAAAAGGAACCAAAGCAGCACAAATGACAGAACAAATAGATGGAAAAATAAAAGAAGAGAGAAGTCGAAAATTAATAGAATTATCCAATCAAAATCAAAAAGAATATCATGAAAAATGTGTTGGAAAAACAGTAGAGATTTTATGGGAAGAAGAAAAAAATGGCTATTATCAAGGGCATACTAAAAATTATATTTTGGCATTAGGAAAAAGCAAAGAAAATTTAGAAAATAAGATGATAAAAGCAAAATGTGTACAAGCTAATATCGATTCTATTTTACTAGAAATAGAACACTGACGAAATTGTAATAAATCTGTAACAATCCTGTAATCAACATTTAATATTAAAATTCATTAAATCAATTGATTATTTAAAAATTATATAGTATGATTTAAATAATAAATTTGTACAAGATTACAAAGGAGGAGAAGCAAATGGCAGATATAGAAGATGTAAACAAAGTATCAGGTGTTTTCGGAGGGGTAGAATTAGGAAATTCAGGAAATGAGGCACAATTTAACCAAGAAAATCAACCAAATCAACAAAATGCTGGAACAATTAGACAAGTAGGTGGAAATTTACCAGCTAAAGTTGGATTTTGGAGCAAGTTAAAAGCATTTTGTTTACAAAAAGTAGAATGGAATCAAGAAATAAAAGTCGAATTAACGCCAAGTCAACAAAAACTAGAAGATGAAATTAATGACTTTTTATATCAAGATATTACGTTTAGTAAAGTACATGACTTTTTATTCCAAAAAATTTCTTTTAAATAATGTGCAATGGGGACGTTTCTTTTTGCACATTGGATTAAATTAGAGTAAGAAATTTTGAATTTTGGCAATGAAAAAGTAAAGGCAATTTATTTTGTTTTCGCATTGGTAAGGATTCATTGTGAATTTTTGGTAAATTAATGGAGAAAGTATAGCAAGTTGATAAAAAATATGCTATACTTTTTTTGTTTCTTGAAGTGGGGCAAGAAAACAAAAAATAAAGACAAGAGGTGATATAATGCCCCGAATGGCAAGACAAAAAAGTAGCACAAAAGTATATCATGTCATTTTAAGAGGAAATGCAAAACAAGATATATTTTTAGATCAACAAGACTTTAGTAAATTTATGAAAGAAATTTGTAGAACAAAACAAAGCTATCTGTATGAATTATATGCATATTGCTTAATGACGAATCATGTTCATTTAACTATATATGATAAAATGGACGAACTATCCAAAATATTACAAAGTTTAACAATTAGTTTTTCATCTTATTGGAATAAAAAGTATGAAAGAATTGGACATGTATTTCAAAACCGATTTTCTAGTAGAAGCGTTGAAACAGCAGAATATTTGATAAATTTGTGTCGCTATATTCATCAAAATCCTAATAAAGCTGGAATTGCTGATATGGAAAATTATCAATGGAGTAGTTATCGAGAATATGTAAAAGAAAGTAAAATAATAGATGGTAAACAAGTCTTACAATTATTTGATTCATGTGAGCAAGAAGCGATTAAACAGTTTATCTCATTTCATAAAGTAAATTTACTACAAGATAATTTGCATGATTTTATGGAATATGAAATATATGAAAGATTGGATGATAGCCAAGCAAGGAAATTTTTGATAGAAATTTTAGGGATTGATAATATTCAAGAACTTGTTAGCTATGACTTAAAAAAAAGAAATGAATATTTAAAAAAGTTAAAGGGAATTCGAGGAATATCCAATTCACAAATTGCTAGGTTAACAGGTTTGAGTAAAAGAATGATAGAAATGGGCAAGAAATAGAAAGAGAAAAGGAAGGGAGGAAGGCGGTACTTTCTTAATGTGTACAAATGTGCAAAAGGAAACGTCCCCAATGAACATGGCGAAAAGTAAAACGGTTTTTGTTTGTAATGAGTGTGGAAATGAGTCTAGTAAATGGCTTGGTAAATGCCCAGCTTGTAATAGCTGGAATAGTTTTTTTGAGCAAAAAGTCGTGGAGAGCAAAAATAGTAGTTTGAAACAGAAAGATTTAAAAAGTAATATACCACAAAAATTAAATTCCTACGAAGCGAAAGAGACAATTAGAACTTCTACTGGTTTTGATGAACTAGATAATGTTTTAGGTGGTGGTTTAGTAAGAGGCTCTTTGGTTTTGTTACGGAGGAGAACCCGGTATTGGTAAATCTACTTTGATTCTTCAAATTTGCGATAAGGTGAAGGGAGAAGGTAAGGTTTTATATGTGTCTGGTGAGGAATCAGCGGAACAGATAAAAATGCGAGCTGATCGATTACAGATTAATAATGAGGATATTCTATTTTTAGGAGAAACAGATATTGATATTGTAAATCAAGCGATTATCGATATGAATCCTAAGTTAGTGATTATTGATTCGATTCAAACGATGTATTCGGAAGAGTTATCAGCAGCTGCTGGGAGTGTAAGTCAGGTTAGAGAAATTACTTCCCAAGTGATGCGAGTGTGCAAGTCTAGGGCAATTACGACTATTATTATTGGACATGTTACCAAAGAAGGGAATATTGCAGGTCCAAGAGTGTTAGAACATATGGTAGATACGGTTCTATATTTGGAAGGGGAAAGATATTTTTCTTATCGAATTTTGAGAGGTGTTAAAAATAGATTTGGTTCAACGAATGAAATTGGTATGTTTGAAATGAGAGAAGAGGGAATGTGCGAAATTACCAATCCATCTGAGGTACTAATTTCAGAGAGAGAAGATCAGCCATCTGGTTCTTGTATTGTTTCTAGTATGGAGGGGACAAGACCAATTTTAGTGGAGTTACAGGCTTTAACCTCACAAACAAATTATGGTTTTGCCAAGAGAACAGCTAATGGTATTGATTTTAATCGTTTGGCTTTATTGATTGCAGTATTAGAAAAAAAGGCAGGTTTAATGTTAGGCACACAAGATGTGTACTTAAATGTAGTGGGCGGTTTGAGGATTAATGAGCCTTCTATTGATTTAGGCATTATTATGGCAACAGCTTCTAGTTTTAAAAATATACCGCTTCCAAAAGATATGGTAATCATTGGCGAGGTTGGTTTAACAGGTGAGGTTAGAAGGATCAATTTAATCGAAAAGAGATTAAAAGAAGCGGAGCGATTAGGTTTTAAATCTTGTATGATTCCAGAAAGTAATAAAAAAGACTTGAAAGATAACTATAAATTAGATATAATAGGCGTTAGAAATGTAAAAGAAGCTATGAAAAAAGCTCTAGGATAAAAGAGAGTAACTTACAGTGTGTTGCAGAGGAAAAAAGTACTAGAATAAAGAAAGATCAGTAGGAGAAGGGAAGAGTAATTTTGAGAAAGGGAAAAGAAGATAATATAACAGCGATTCTGAAATTAATTGCTCCAGGGACACCGATTCGAGATGGACTAGAAAATATATTGAGAGCAAAAACAGGTGCTTTATTATTGATTACAGATAATAGCCAAGTTTTAAAAGGAGTAGTAGACCGGAGGATTTACCATTAATGAAGAATATACTTCAGCTAAATTATATGAATTAGCTAAAATGGACGGTGCGATTGTATTAAGTGGCGATTTAAAGAAAATTCTATATGCGAATGCACAATTGATACCATCACGAGAAATACTGACTTTAGAAACTCGGAACAAGACATAGGACAGCAGAAAGAACAGCCAAACAAACAGGAGAATTAGTGATTAGTATATCACAAAGAAGAAGTATCATAACAGTGTTTAAAGGTAATGATAGATATATATTAGAAGATACAGATGTGGTATTAAATAAAGCAAATCAGGCAATACAAACGTTAGAAAAGTATAAAAAAGTATTTGATAATAAATTAAATTTGTTAAATGAATATGAATTTAATGATATTGTAACACTAGAAAATGTCCTAGTAGCTATTCAAAGAGCAGAAATGGTAATGAGAATTGTAGAAGAAATTCAACGACAAATTTACGAATTAGGTGATGATGGAAGACTAGTAAGGATGCAATTAGAAGAATTAATTGGTGGCTTAGAAAAAGAAGAATTGCTTATTATAAAAGATTATATGGTAACTACTAAAAAGAAACAGACACCAGAAAAAGTACTAGAAAAATTAGAACTTTTAGAATATGAGGAATTATCAAATGAAGATATCATAGCAAAATTATTGGGGTATGAAAACTTTGATAACTACGATGAAGTTGGTGTTTTTACAAAGGGGTATCGTATTTTAAATAAAATACCAAGAATGCCATCTAATATTGTAGAAAATTTAGTAGATGCTTTTAAGTCATTTCAACATATATTGGTAGCAGATATAGAAAGTTTGGATGACGTAGAAGGAATTGGTGAAGTAAGAGCGAGAGCAATTAAACAATCATTAAAAAGAATGCAGGATCAATTTGTATTCTGATGTGCAATGGGGACGTTTCCTTTTGCACATTTGCGAAATATGAAGTTAGGTAAATATATTATGTGCAAAAGGAAACGTCCCCATTGCACATAAATAAGAGATAAAGGAGAATGAGAAATGAAAACAAAAAATATTATATGGATAATTGCGTTAATTTTGGTAATAGTATTAATAGGAACATTAGGTTATGGTTATTATAAGAAGGCAACGATGGAGGTAAAAAATCCAGTAGCAACGATGGAAGTTGAGAATATGGGAACCATAAAAATGGAATTGTACCCAGAGTTGGCTCCACAAACTGTGGCAAATTTTGTGACTCTTGCTAATAGAGGATTTTATGATGGACTAACTTTTCACAGAATTGTAAAGGATTTTATGATTCAAGGTGGAGATAAACAAGGAACTGGACAAGGTTCTGCTACGACAGCAGATTTAAAAGATGATGGTGATGAAACGAAATATACAATAAAGGGTGAGTTTATTTCAAATGGAGTACAAAATAATAAATTAAAGTTTGATGAAGGTGTTTTGGGTATGGCAAGAAGTGATTATACTTCTTATTCTCCAACATTGACGGAAGAGTCTTATAATTCAGGAAGTTCACAGTTTTTTATTATGACAAAAGCTAATACTTCTTTAAATGGTCATTATACGTCATTTGGTAAAGTGATGGAAGGTTTAGATGTTGTACACAAAATAGAACAAGTGGAAGTAAAGGCACCAGATAATGCAGAGGAAAGTGGAAATACAGAGGTTAGTACACCAGTTAATCCGCCAAAGATTACATCGATTAGAGTAGATACTTATGGTGTGGATTATGGATTACCAGATATATTAGAGCCTTTTGATTATACGTCATGGATGTATCAACAATATGGTATTGACCCAAATACTTTAGGTCAATAGAATGTGTACAGTATAGAAATATAAATTTTTATGAGAAAAGTGACTAAAGTGATTGTATTATAAATGAAATTTTCCCATGATAAAATTATTCATCTTTTTCAAAGAAAATGGTTGACAAATGGGGTAAGGATAGGGTAAAATATTATATGTGCTCATGTGAGGTGCATGTGAACAATGGTGGATGTAGCGTAGTTGGTTAACGCGCCAGTTTGTGGCACTGGAGACCGTGGGTTCGAGTCCCATCTTCCACCCCATTTATATTAATTAAATATTGGGCCGTAGCCAAGCGGTAAGGCACCAGACTTTGACTCTGGCATGCGTGTGTTCGAATCCCACCGGCCCAGCCAATTAAATGAAGATTTTCAAGTGATTGAAGGTCTTTTTTTTAAAATTAAATTAAGCTAATTTATCTAATACTCGTCCAAACTACAAGTATAATAAAGAAGAATACAGAAAAAAGACAAGTAGCTTCATACTTAACTTGTCTTTAATTTTTTAAATATACAGGCTGATAGTTCTATAAATGATATATATAGAAAATATCATTTTCGTTCTATTTCTTTTTTCATTTACATATAAATTAAACAAAAAGTAAAAAGGAGTGTGCAAAATGGAAAACACCATTACGAATATAGCCAAGGGAGTTGGGATATCTCTACTTGCCACATTTATATTACTATTAATTTTTGCAACCATGCTTACTTACACAGAAATAAGCGAAACCATAATCAATCCAGTTATTATTGTCATAACTGCAATTAGTATACTAATTGGAAGTTCAATTGGAAATACCAAAATCAAAAAAAATGGATTATTAAATGGTGCTCTAATAGGTGGAACTTATATAATTACTATTTATTTAATTTCTAGTATTTTGAATTGGAAATTTGGCTTAGAAGTGCAAAGTATTGTTATGATTGTAATTGGAATGATATTTGGAATTTTAGGTGGAATTATTGGAGTTAACAAGAAATGACATCAGTTAACGAGAGTTGTACCAATATCATGATTCCAAAAATCGATTAAATATTGTTTTTCTGTTTTGGGAACAAAATTGATGCGAAAAGCATGAACAGGTTTGCCAGATTGCAATGAATTTTCTTTTGGATCAGAAACTACTTTTGACCAACCAATATCTTTATTATAGGCTTGAAAAATGATAGAAAAATCAGAAATATCTTTTAGTCTCGATGTTATCCATTGCAGGATAGAAGCGGGGTCATATCCGTTTTTTAAATTAGTATAGGTGTAACTTTTTCCTTTGAAAGAAGAATTAATATGAGTAGATAATTTGATGTAAACAGAAGGGGAAGGAATCGTATTGGAAAATGATATTTTTCCACCAGATACAAGAGTTTGATTGTTATGAGAGGTAAGAGAACCATATTGAAGTGAAATATTGGTTGCATTTTGAATATTGACAAATGTTTCTAAAGTATTTTGTGCAAAATCTGTAATTAATAAAGGATAAGAAATGGGATTAGTAAATTGTTTAGCTAATTCCATATTTTTATTTGAGAGGTTCCAACCATTGATTGGTTGTATGTTTTCATTGGCTGTGATTTTCGCTTCTGATTTGCCATTTTCTGAGTTAGTATTTTCTGAAAAAGTAACCATGGGTGGGGTATTATCAATCAAGATATTGGTAGAAAAGTATTTTTTCTCGTTGATTAACCCAGATTTGTCTCTTATTATTCCTTCTGGAAAAATCAAAGTTAAAAGACCATCATGTGTTGTGTTAGTAAAGGAAAATTCGTATAGTTTTTCAGTAGCATTTTCAGAGATGAGAGAAAAGCTTTTGAATTCTGGTGTGATGGGTTGGTTACCGACTGTAATTTGGATTTTGCTTGTTGATAAGTCGTTTTTGCTGATGTTTTTTTCTGTTATTTTGATATGACCAGAAATTAAATGTGTTTTATTAGCATAGTTTGGATAAGCAGTGTTAGAAGAAATAATATCAATGAGTTCAAAGTTTGGTGGACATCTGTCAATATTGATTTTTGCTATTGTGTATGTGTGCTCAATAACGTATTTAGCTGAACAGGTTTGAAAAATTGCGAGAGAAATGAAAATGAAAAGTATAGAAATAAAAAATTTAGTTTTTTTCTGCATAGGCATGCCTCCTTTCAATATTTGTTTTGGCTGGGGGAAAACGAAAAAAATAAAAGATGAAAATGTAAAAATAGTATACTGTAAAAAATTGGATAAGTCAATAGAATTTATTTAAGTTTCGACTTTTTGCGAGTGAAGGGCGTAATATATCATTTTTTTACACTTTGTGTGTCGCAACCTTCCTTTATTAAGAAAGGTTGGTTGCTCCAATCGCACTCGCTTTGCTCGTTTGGTCGCTTACGCAGTGTTGCAAAAATGATATATTACACCCTTCACTCGCAAAAAGTCGAAACTTAAACAAAATTTAAAAATTGTATTGACAAATTGATTAAATATATTAAAGATAATGTAAAATAGAATATATTTGTATGAAAAAATGTACTATCACAAGCCTTGGCTAGATTTTGAAGCACATTCTTTTAATATTGTAGCCAAAGAGAAACAACACATTTTATTTTTGTAGTAGTACTAGATGAAATAAATGTGCAAAAAGAAACGTCCCCATTGCACATGTCGAAATTTGCGATGAAAAATGATTGACAATTCTATTATGGGGAACTATAATGAAGTTACATTTTTAAATTTCTATTATTTATTCAAAGAAATTTTATTTCGAGGTTTTTATCAAAAGAATTCAAACAAAAAAATTTAGAAGAAAAGGAGGGATGCCCATTTGCGTAAGAAAATAGTTCTTGTGGTTGTTGCATTATTATGTGCTATTTTATCTTTTATGGGAGGACAGAGTTATTCTAAATATGTGTCAGAGGTAAAGGGTAATGGGATGGCAGAAGTGGCAACATGGAATTTTAAAGTGAATGGACAAAAGGAACAAGTACAAACGATTCAATTGGAATCAACTTGCCAAAACGAGACATTAAATGCTCATAAGATTGCACCTGGGACAAGTGGTAGTTTTAATATTTTGATCGATGGAACGAGTTCTGATGTTGGAATTCACTATCATATTAAGTTTACAGATGAAAGTAGTAAGCCAACTAATTTAAAATTTTTCTATGATAATCAAGAATATAGTTCTATCCGAGAGTTAGAAGATATTTTGTCAGGAAATTTTTATGCAAATGACAAAGAAAAAACAAAGGTATTGACGATTTATTGGGAATGGCCTTTTGAGACAGGAGGCAATGAAGATGAGATAGCAAGTAATGATAAAATTGATACACAGGATGCACAAAATATAGCTACTTATACTTTTCATGTGATAGTATCTGGTACACAAATAGAACCACAAGTGTAAGATAATTATTAGAATGATCGAAATTTAAAAATGTATTTTATATATTACGGTAAAAGTAATCTTTATTCTATTATTTTTTATTTGTCAAGTTGAAGTAGGGGCAAGTTATGACTTGCTCTTACTGTTATACATAGTATTAAGGGAGGTGGCAACAAGAAAGTTAGAAGATTTATTGAAAACTAAAAAAAGAGAAATAACACTTATTCTAGTTAGTATTATGGTGCTAGGATTATTTTTTTCAGGTAGTAGTATGAGTAAGCAATTGAATCGTACACAGATTGAAACCAATAGCAAGATTGCAGAACCTATAGTTGTGATAGAAAGGCAACCTATTATAGAAGTTAATGGCGAAAAGGAAAGAGAAATGTATCATTTTAAAGTGAAAAATTATAAAGAAAATGGTGAGGTGACACAAATTGATTTGGTTTATTATCTCGAAATTTTATTGCCAACCGAAGAATCATTTTCTTTTAAATTATATCAAGATGGTCAAGAAGTTCCTTTTTCCAATCATAAAACGACTGTTAGGAAGCTAAAAAAGGAATCTATACAAGAAGATGATTATCAATTGGAAATGATTTATGATAAGACGAGAAATCATGCAAAGGATGATATGATACAAGAGGTTCAAATTAAAGTACATGTAGAGCAAGTGAAAATTTAAGGTAGTTTATTTTTTAGAGAAGCGTTGTCTCTTTAATTGGAAGTAGTGGTATAAATTTGCAATATTATGTAAAATGTGATATGATAAAAGTAATCTATTTTAGACCCAATAGATGTAATTTCTCTAGTCAATGTAAGAGAAATAAGTACTTTTTGCATATGGATATAACTGAAAGGAGTAAATATGAAAAAAAATATTGTACGTTTAAGAGGTACTTTTGAGGAAACTTTGCAAATTGGGTGTGAGGTTTTGGGAGAGAAATTTTATCGGATTTTTTTAAATGTATCACGAACAAGTGGTACAGTTGATAGAATACCGATATTAATTTCAAATGATTTTTGGTGTTAGAATAGATATATGGACACATTTTATGGGAGAGTGTATAATAAATTA
>CANONT010000040.1 GCA_947567695.1 uncultured Clostridium sp. | reverse complement strand
TGTCCCTCTGTTGGGGGTTGGTCATGTGCAAAAAGAAACGTCCCCATTGCACCTATTCTGTTCTTAATGCTTCTACGGGATCTCTCTTACTTGCCATTTTAGCTGGTATCAAACCTGCTATTATCGTTAATAGCATACTAATCACAACTAATATGACACCTGCTACTGGTGGTACCATAGCATTGACCGTTACACCTGCTAAAGCATAAATCACGGCATTAATTGGTATGGTTAATAATACTGTTATACCAATTCCTAGTAAACCTGAGATCAATCCCACAATAAAGGTTTCCGCATTAAATACTCTTGATATATCTTTCTTAGAAGCACCAATAGCTCTTAGTATACCAATTTCTTTCGTTCTTTCCAATACAGATATATAAGTGATAATTCCGATCATGATAGAAGATACAATCAATGAAATCGCTACAAAAGCAATCAATACATAACTAATCGTATCGATAATTTGACTAACCGATTTCATCATAAGACCGATCATGTCTGTATAATTGATGACATTTTGTTCTTTTCCGTCATCTCTTTGTTTTTGGTTATAGGCTTCAATAGCATCTGCTATTTTGTCTTTCGCTTCAAAATTCTTTGGATAAATGTTAATAGAAGTTGGATTGTTTAAATCAATGGCAGCCAATTTTTCTAAGTTTTTCTCATAACTAGCATCTTTATTAGCTGTATACGTTTCCATCATTTTAGCAATTTCTTCACTACTTAGTCGACTCATTGCCATCTTTTGCTGATTCGTTAAATTCGCCATCGTGTTATTTTGTTTTTCTTCCTCGGTTGGAAATTTTAGTCCAGAAAATACATTAGTTTCCTGATTTTCCTTTTGTTCTTTCACAATCTCTGCTTCGTTGGATTTGTTGATTACATATTCTTTCAATTTTTTGGTATAGCCAATTCCGCTCGTTACAGCAGTAGAAGCAACACTTTCTTCATTTTGTTTGATAATACCAACTATTTTAACACTTTCTGCATTTTTGATTTTTTCTTTCATATAGTCATCATCATCTTGTTGGTTAATCCATAAACCATTTTGTTTTTGGTAATAATCAGAATTTAAGATCAATTTGAAAGATAAATTTAATAATTCATCATATGTATAAGAGGTAGCTTCTCCAGCTTCTTCTATTTTTTCGCCTTTTTCTACTGCTTTCCACTTATCCTCTAATTCTTTTTGATCTTTTAATCCCAATGAATATAAAGTATAGTCGTCAATTCTTCCATCTTCTTTTAAAATTAAAACGACCTCATTATATTCTTTTGGCCAACTACCTTTCACTAAATCAAATTGACTCTCTAGTAAACTTTGATTATCTAACATTTCAACCCATATATCGGTATTGGTCATCATAGAACTTCCCATCATAGATGCCATAGAAGAATTATTGTGAGCTTCTATCATTTCACCCATACCAAAAGCATTCATAACTGTACTTGGATTGACTTTTACAATACCATTTTCTGTATTTTCTTTATATAAATTGATGTTTAAGCCATAGCCATATTTAATACTATTACTATAATTGGCAATTTCATTATTTTCTTCTTCTAAATATTTTTTCAATTCGGCTAAATTATTACTTTCCTTTTTATTAGAAAGGGTGGTAATCATTTCATTCATAACATCTGCCGAATACGCTTTCCCTTCTTCTTGATTCTCATTTGGTTCTACCGTTCCCATCATCGATTCCATCATACTCGACATATCAATAGCAGATTCTTCTATGGTAATGGGATAAGAAGATAGGGTTTCTTCTTCTACTTTGTTAATATAATTTTGCACTCCTGTTGATATAGCTAGAATAAGAGCAATTCCAATAATACCAATACTTCCCGCAAAAGAAGTCAATAAAGTTCTTCCTTTTTTGGTCATCAAATTATTTAAGCTTAAACGTAAAGCCGTAAAGAACTTCATAGAAGTTCTACCTGTTTTGGCTTGCACCTCTTCTTTTTCTTGATCCTCTTTCGTAAATGGTTGGGAATCATCTGTGATAACGCCATCTAATATTTTGACAATTCTAGTAGAATATTTTTCTGCCAATTCAGGATTATGGGTAACCATAATAATTAGCTTATCCTTAGAAATTTCTTTCAAAATCTCCATGATTTGTACACTCGTTTTCGTGTCTAAAGCACCAGTTGGTTCATCTGCTAAAATAATATCTGGGTTATTCACTAAAGCTCTCGCAATTGCTACTCTTTGCATCTGCCCACCAGACAATTGATTTGGTTTTTTATGAATTTGTTCTCCTAACCCAACATCTTGTAGGGCTTTCGTGGCTCTTTCTTTTCTTTCCTTCCTAGAAACGCCTGAAATGGTTAGTGCCAATTCTACGTTTGATAAAATTGTCTGATGTGGTATTAGATTATAACTTTGGAATACAAATCCAATCGAATAATTACGATAAGCATCCCATTCCTTATCCTTAAATTTTTTCGTAGACTTACCATTAATCACTAAATCCCCTGAAGTATATCTGTCTAACCCTCCTATAATGTTTAATAAAGTGGTTTTTCCGCAACCACTTTGTCCTAAAATCGATACAAATTCACTTTTTCTAAACTCAATATCAATTCCTTTTAAAGCTTTTACTGTCGAATCTCCTGAAACGTAGTCCTTTGTAATCTTTTCTAACTTTAACATATCTTCCTCCCCATTGTCTCATTTTTTAAATAATTTGAATAATCCTTTGTTGTCATCTTCTTTGTGATGTTTACCTCTACTGCCTTTATTAGCTTTACTAGCTTTACTAGATTTATTGCCTTTTTTTCTACTTCTTTCAATCAAAGCCTCTATACTTTCTTCATCTTCAAAATCACTTTCTTCTTGCTTGATAGGTTCTTCCTGTAGTTTCAATTCTTCTTGTGCTTCTTCTTCATCATAATTTACTGCTTGATATGTGTCTTCTTGTTCCCATTCTTCTTCTGTTTCATTGGTTTCCCTTTGTTCTTCTTCCTCTATATTATAAGTTTCATCCTGTATCTCATCATCCTTTTCTTGGTATTCCTCTTGATAGTAACTCTGTTCATAGTTGGTTTCTTCCTCTATTGGCTCTATTGGTTCTATTTCTTCTACTTCGTCGGTTTCTTCTAACCTAAGCTCTGATAAATCTCTTTCAAATTTTTCTGATACTTCTTTTTGAAAGACTTCATAAATATTTTTAATTCCCTCTATTCTCCAATAGTTTGAATTGATTACAGTTCCCATGCTGATATTAACATTGTTGACTTCTTCTTCAAAGTTTTTTTCTTTATCTTCTATATTTTTTAAATATGTTTTATTATATAATTCTCGATAAGCCTTTTTAGATGCTCTATTATTAACTTCTTTTAGAATCAATTCATATAAATTCTTTATTTGCATCATGTCTAATTCAAAATTATTGCAAGCCTCTACCATCATCTTTTTATGAGCTCTTGCCCCACTAATAGTTGTCATTCTCTCATAATCCAAAAAACCTACGATGTATTCTTTGGTAGCTTTCAAAAAAGCTAACTTTACACTAGTATCTCTTAATGCTTTTTTGTATTTATTTAATTTGACAAATTCGCTATCCGTCTCTGCCAATAATTTCTTCATTTTATCATATAACAAAGTGTAACATTCTGCCTCTTTTTCTGCAATGTCAATTCTAGTATGAATGGCTTTTTTTAACACATCTTGATTAAATGCAACTCTTTCGCTTTTTCCATTTTTGGTCATAATGTTTAAAGCTTCTTGTTTTACTTGCTCTTTTTCAGAATTGATAAAATCTTTTAAATTAATTACATCTTCCATATCGATTCCAGCAAATTGTTCCTTCATTTTTTTGGTATACTCGATATGGTTTGCTTCCCCAATTCTTCTTGCTTTTTCACATTTATTTCGAATCTTTTGTTTCTGCGAAAAATCACTCAAATATTGAATAAATTCTGCTCGAATTTCCTTTAATTTTTCATTGTTTTTGTCAAGTGAATTTTCTATTTTTACTAACTTATTTTCTAATGTTTTAGCATCTTCCCCCAAATCTGTAAACAATTGTGCCCTATCCTCTTCCAATTTCTTATTTACCTTATATAGTTTAACTTGTTCTTGTTGTAGACTTTCTATTTTTCTTACGGTATTCTCAAAGTCTTGTATCACTTTTGTCACTTTTTCTGTCATAATTTGATAATTTTCAATTTGTGCGATTAAATTACTATAATTTTCATTATTTTTTTTCACATTGTAGTTTTTATTAAATGCTAAGACTTCTTCCATATATCTTTCTAAAACAATGGCACTTCTTTCATACATTTTGATGTAACCTCCAAAATTCTACATTTCTTCTTATGAATCTCTTCTGTCAGTTTTTGTTATTTCTTAATTTGCTTTTTTTCTATTTGATAAATTCCAAAAGCTATTAACATTCCTACACTTGCTGTTATCAATTGAGTTAATCCCATGGCTGTTTGCAAATTGGCAACTAATTTAGAAGGAAAAATTTCAAATAAATTTAAAATCTCAAAAAAACCAAAAATCACTAAAACTTTTACTGCAATTCCTAAACTCCCTGCCAAAAAGTAATTTTTCCTTTTTTCTAATAAAATTAATTTATAAAAATAGATTAATGCTAGATTTCCTAACCAAATCGCTGGTATCATATAGACCATATAAACAGATGCTGTCCCAAATACATATCCACTCAACACAGTTGATACACTTGGCATAGTAACTATTCCTATGATCTTTTTCCAACCTTTGATATTGACAGCAGAAATGATTAATGCTGTATTGACAATCGAACCTACTATGATTTGTGAATGAGTTGCTATTATACTTTGGGCACCAAATACGATTTGAATGAATTGGGCTAAAAAGGTTGGCACTAAAAATGCAATCAATCCTATGATCCAAGTTTGTATGAAATCTATTTTTTCTGAAAAGTCATAAATACTCTTATTTAATGTATTCTCTTTTTCCATTTTATTACCTTCTTTTCTAATTTTTTCTATTATATCGAAAAATTTTTAAAAAGTCTATACCTAAATTTATTTTATTTTGTCCCCACTGGTTCCGGGATAAAATGGGGACATTAAAATAAAGTTCTAATCTTTTTAATCAAATAATGACTTCCCCCATCTTGGTTATCTTGTACATTTTCCACCATACTAACAATTAGCCAATCATTACCATCTGGTTTATTAACGGTAAAGCAATCAAACCAGCCCAAAGTGCCACTTTCTGTATCCTCGCTAGAAGCTTTTAGTTCTGCCGTTCCTGTCTTTCCTGCTATGGTCATTCCACTGATTTTCATGTCATTGGCTGTTCCTTCTTTATTTTCTACCACTTGTATCAAGGTTTCTTTAATCGTATTAGCAGCTTCTGAGGAAAAGACGTCCTGTTTTAAGATTTCTCCTCTTTGATTACTGTCTGCCTTACTTTTATCATATTCAATATATGGCTTTATCATGCTTCCACCATTAGCAAAAGCTGAATAAATGGATACCATATGGATTGGATTGACTAAAATACTTCCTTGTCCATAGCCTGAATCCGCTAATTTTGTTTCTCCTTCGATTTTATTTCCATTTTGGTTAGCATATTGCGATTTCGCTAATGTTAATGGAAATTCGATTGTTTCATTAAAACCTAATCGATCTAAATTTTCAACAAAGGGATCGGCTCCTATTTTTAAGGCCGATTGTGCAAAATAGATATTATCGGAATGAAGCATGCCATTTAATAAATTTTTAGCTCCTTTATAGCCTGTCAATGTGGTAACTTGATAATTCCCCCATGAGGAATCTTTTTGCCAACTGGTTCCTGTGTAGCCATAATCTTCATTGGCATCGATTTTTCCTGTGGTTAATCCTATGGCACCTGTAATTGGTTTAAAGGTTGAACCTGGGCAATATTTCTGGATAAAACGATTATATAATGGTTGTTTCTTATCCTTGTTTAACTCTTCCCATTGTTTGGTTGTCATACCTACCACAAAATCGTTGGAGTCAAAAGTTGGTGTACTAACTAAGGCAAGCAATTCGCCTGTAATGGGTTGCATAATAACAAAAAATCCTTTGTCTTTTTCCATTTGCTGATATAATTTTGTTTGCAAACTAGCATCTATAGTAAGTTTTACATCTTGTCCATCCTTCTTATTTTGTTTGCTGATTTCACCAATTTTATTTTCATTGGCATCTACGATATAAATTTCTGTTCCATCGATCCCTCGCAAGGTTTCTTCATAGGCTTTTTCCAAACCAGATTTTCCAATCACACTATTGGTATGATAACCTTTTCCCTCATTCTCTGCTAATTCCTCTGCATTGATATCTTGTACATAGCCGATTAAATGTCCTGCTTCTTTTCCCAATGGATAGTTTCTTCCCTCTTCGGTATTAATCATAACCCCTGGTATTTCAAGCAATGCTTCTTCTAAAGCTGTATTATTTTGTGAAATTTTTTTAATTGGTACAAAAGTATCTTCTTTTACCCAAGAAGCTTGTAATTGTTGGTTGATATAGTCTTCTGAAATACCTATTAATTCTGCGATTTTAGCAATGTTTTGTTCCTTGTTTTCTCCTAACTTTCCAGGAACCAAACCAGCTGATAAAATAACTCCATTCGTTGCCAATTTTTTATCATTACGATCTAAAATATCTCCTCTTTTGGCTTTTATGGTAGAAATTCTTACTTTTTGATTGTCCCCTAATTGTGGAAAAATAAAGCTAGGTGACCATTTTAGCTTATAGTCTTGCTCTTCTTTTTCTACTATAACGGTGTTGTCAAATTCCACTTGTCCCGCTGCTGTGTACATTTTTTGATGATATTCTATTTGATATTCTGACTCTTGTTTTTCTATTTTACTAATCTCAATTTTGATGTCACTACTATCAATTCCTTCATAAATATTTTTATTTTTGGTCACAAAGTCCTCTTGGCTCATGTTGATAGCACTTACTTTTTGATACATAGCTTCATAGTTTTTTTCGTTGATCTTTCCTACAAATTCCATTAGTGTCTGTTTGATTTTTTCTTCGTTTTGTTTGTTGATGCACCATATGGTTATTATGATTGCCATTACTAACAAAATGGCTATGCCAATTCCCATGATTATTTTTTTATTTTTCAAATCTTTTCTCCCCTTTATTCTTGCGATTCGTTACAGCTTGTTCTCACTAGCATATATAATTCTTATAAACTTTATATTTTATTTATCCTTAAAAATATAAAAATAACAGAGCTGAATTATAGCTATTATTTAATGTCCAAAAACCTCATTCTCATCATACTCTTCTGGCTTTAGACCCAACCTTGTTTTCATATAACTAATTAAGCCAATCGAAGTAATCAATAATAAAATACCAATAACAATAAAACTATTTGCTGTATCCGTAATTCGTAATAAATAAGAACCCAAAAAGCTAATCATAGCCCTTAATATATTTCTACTAATCGCATTCACAGCATAAATCTGTGTCAAAATTCCTTCTTTGGCAAAATTGCCCAGATACCTCGGTGTTAAAACCTCGCTCATTCCCTTTGAAATATGAAGGAATGGACAACAAATAATAACAGCCAATATCGTCACTTCACTAGAAATATGAATCGCTCCTACGATACCAATCACTAAAATAGAAGCAGTCATCATTCGTAAAATCATTGACAACGAACGGTTGCGAAAATGATTATGAAATTGCACTTGTTTTTTAGCACCCATGGAAGAAAAAATCCCTACATAAGCAGTAATCATGGTTATAACTTGTTCTGGTGTGCCAATCTCCACCAATAAACTATTGCGATAGGTTCCCATTAAGCAAAAAATGCCCCAAGTAACTCCAGCATATAAGAACAAGCTTCTCAATCGTTGTGATTTGATAATAAATTTCATTCCTTGTAGCAATTCTTGCATATAGTTTTTAATGGTTGGTTTCTCTTTCGTTTCCATTTTACTTTTTTCTTCTTCAATATCTCTAAACCCTAATGATATAATTGTTGCTACTATGGTGATACATAAACTTGCTACCATAGGAATATACGGATTAATTACATATAGAAACCCTGCACAGAAAGAAGTACAAGCATTTAATAAAAAGTAACTTCTACGTCCCTTTCCTTCCAGTTTGGAATAAATATCTCCTTTTTTCTTTGTCTCTGGAATTGAGTATCGGATTAAAGTAGTGTCTGATATATCTTTTAACGAAAAGCAGATCGCACTAATAAATTGAGCCAAAATAAGCGTTCCTAGATTTTCGCAACACATAATCAAAATAACAAATACACTATTAAATATATTGGCTAAAATCGTACATCTTCTCGTTCCCATTCGATCCACTAAAATACTGGCTGGTATTTGGAAAACAATCATAAACACCGCATAAAATCCAGTGGCTAAAACAATATCAGCACCACTAATATGCTTTACCTGTGTTAAAAATAAAAATTCAACCGCATAATAAAAAACTAAATCTACAGCAATGGCTCGATAAATCGAATATATTTTCATGTTTTGCTTTCTTGCTTTTGTCATTTCTTCATTCATTCGTTTTCTTTCTCCTTTGTATAGTTTAACTATTTTTCTTTAATTTTGGTATATTGTACCTTGCTCTTGATACCTTTGATAGGCTTCTTTTTCATATAATCAAAAATATCTGCCATGATAATTACTCCTTTTTCCCCACTGGTTCCGAGATCAAGTGGGGACGTCCCCATTGGTTCTAGGATAAAATGGGGAAATTTATGATTTGATAAATTGTATGATTTGTTCTGCTAGGATTTCCTCTTTTCCAGTATAACTGTGGTTTGCTCCCTCGATATAGTGAATATCTTTATTTTGATTAGAGATCCTTGCATTCACTAAATTAACTAATTCTTCGGCATCTTGCAAAATCATTTCATTATCACTGCCCCATCTCATAAATAATGGAACTGATATTTGATTCAAGATTTTAAGTTCTGGATCTTCTCCATAGTTAGCAAAATCTATTTCTTGATTGTTATGTGCATATCTTAGAAAAGTTTTTACACTGATAGGATGAATGAATGCTTCTTTTGGCATGAATTCTAATTTTTTTCCTTGTTCTTGTTTTTCTTCTGCGATTTTTAGGTATGTTTCAAATTTATCTCCTAAATAGATTTCTAGGGTATTTGGTATGTCTACTAAAGATAGTAAAAGAATGCCTTTTATGTTTTGTAAAATATCGTCTTCATTTTCTTCTTTTAATTCGTTATATGTGTAAACAATTTTGGTACAACCTAAGCTATGTCCTTGTAAATAGATGTTTTTATATCCTAATTCTTTTAATTTTAAGATAGCCCCTACGATGTCTTCGTAGCCTTCCAAAACATCTTCATAAGAGGTTCCACCTAGTTTTTCTTCCTTCTTGCCATCTATATTTTTTTTGATGTATTTGACTAGTTCACTTCCTCTATTGTTAAATCCAAAGTAATCAATGCCTTCTTCGTTTGCTTTTTTGGCAATGATCTCGTCTCTTTTTTTGAAACAGTTACTAGCCATTCCATGTATGGCTAATATAACAGTTTGCGTTTTTTCTTTGCTTTGGGCTAGAAATCCGTTTAATAATATACCGTCTGTTGCTAAAAAGTCTATTTTTTTCATGGTATCACTCCTTGGTTTTTCTATGTGCATTATACACTTGTTAATTTGAATTGTCAAAATACGGTTCAATTTAAGTTTCGACTTTTCTGCAAGTTTCCCTGCTAGGTGGCATTTGCCAAAAAAACAAAACTTAAAAAACAAAAAAAAGAGTAAATCTGTAAGCCGGGTTCTGTCTTTTAAAATAGCCATTTATCTAGGATATATATTGCTATATATCTCAAGCCACGCAAGTTAGAAGGTGTCGAGCAGACTTAATCTTCTATTTAGGTGTTGCTTCAGATGGGGTTTACACTGACCCACTATGTCACCACAGTGGCGGTGAGCTCTTACCTCGCCTTTTCACCCTTACCAGATTAGAGTTTTTAATAACTCCTATTTTTTACAAAACTAAGTTTACAAAACTTTTCTGGCGGTTATTTTCTGTTGCACTTTCCTTAAGGTCACCCTCACTAGACGTTATCTAGCATCTTTGCTCTGTGAAGCCCGGACTTTCCTCTCGTAATTCCTTTCGGAGATTTACCAGCGACTATTCAATTTACTCTGTTTTTCATTATAACATAAAATAGTAAAAAATTATAGACTTGTTTTTAATTTCTTTAAAATCTGCCTGTAATTCGTAAAACGGCACAGATTTACGCCAAAGTCCCCATTGGATCCCAAGGTTGTAGCCTAATTTTTTCACCATTTAAAATCCTTTCCTCTTCCTCTGTTAAATACTTTTTATGAATCACAATTTGATAAACAAACTTGGTAAACCAAGAATCACTTGCCACATGATATCCCTTATTGGCTTTCTCATCTCCCCAACTATTCTCAATCTTCCATTTAGTCGGTGTCCCATCATCTAAATTAACTCCTGTTATTACCATAGCATGATTCATGGCACTTTCTCTTGTATCTAACATAGCACCTTTTGTCATTTCGCTATCAATTTGAAATAACGTATCCATATCAAATGAAGTATCATCCCATATTCCTTCGTCTATATCTCCTGCCATGTGCCAGTCTGACCCAAACCAAACTGGCTCTCCTTCTTTTAATTGACTGATAGTAAGTTCTTTTAATCTTTCCATTGTCACATTTAAATATAAAATTTCATTACCTTCTATCACATTTCCTACATAATTCACTGTATATGCTTTATTGAACGGTTTATCTTCTGTCGGGCTGTTAATAATACTAACATATTCATTCAAATCCATTGGAACGATTTCTTGGTAAAATGACATTGGTGTTACATCTTTCATGATGTTATAGCTTTTATCTTGATCCACATATTCAAACGAGAATTTCTTTGGTGGCACGCCAAAACAACTACACAACATTTTGTATATATTTTCCATATATTTTTCTTTTTTATTGTCTATATCTTCACTGTTATTGGTTCTTATTTCAAAAGCAAATTTACGAATATATTTACTTAATAAAGTATCTATCTCATGTGTATTGGAACTTTGAAAAGTCTCTGGAAAGGCATCTTTTGGCACCAATCCATATTTGTTGACAAGGTTTACAAACATATCCCATTGTCCTCCATCTTTAATGCCTATACTTAATAAATGATTTAAAGTTCTATCGTCTTTTTCTCTGTCTTTTAAGGAAATGATGTTTTCTAACAAGTAATTGCATTTTTCTAATTTATCATAAAATGCTATGTAGTTTTCTGATAGTTCAAAGTTTTTTAAATTATATTTTTTAGCAATTTCCTCCCTAATGATATTACAGCCAGCAAAAATCCAACATCTTCCACTTTTTTCTTGATTGGTGACAGGCAATGTTTTTAAGTCAATGGAAAATCTATTTCTTGTATGTTCTGTCTGCTCATTGACTCTTACTAATTCACTCATTCTATTTTTGGCTAATACTCTTCTTGCTATGGTATGACTAACTTCCTTTAAATATTCTTGTTTTACCTTTTCTAATTTTTCTTGGTTTAATTCTTTCATTTTTATATTCTCCCTCCTAATTTTAATTCATTCCATTGATCTATTGTTATTAGTACCTCTCTTGGTTTGCTACCTTGATAATCAGAGATAACACCTCTTTCTTCCATTTGGTCAATAATTCTTCCTGCTCTTGCATATCCCACTTTAAATCTTCTTTGAATAAAAGACGTAGACGCTTGTCCTGTTTCTACAACCGTTTGAATCGCTTCCATTAAGAATGGATCCTCATCATCTTCTTCTATTTCTTCTTGCTCTATTTCTCTATCCATTTTATTACTATTTTCTACACTCTCTATAATATCTTCTCTATAAGCAACTAGGCTATTTGATTTTATGAAATTAACTATCTTTTCTGTGTCTTTTTCACTTACAAATGCTCCCTGTATTCTAACAAGTCGTTGTTCCCCTAATGGAGAATATAGCATATCTCCTTTTCCCAGTAAATTCTCAGCTCCTACTTTATCTAATATAATTCTGGAATCAATATACGAAGATACAGCAAAAGCTATTCTGGATGGTATATTTGCTTTTATCAGCCCTGTTATAACATCAACTGATGGTCTTTGTGTCGCAATTATTAAATGTATTCCTACTCTCTTTGCCTTTTGTGCTAATCGACAAATGGCATCTTCTACATCACTTTTTGCTAATTCCATTAAGTCTGCTAATTCATCAACAATTATCACAATTTGTGGTAATTGTCCTGATTCTTCCTCATCTTCGATTACTTTATTATATCCATTTAAATCTCTTACTCCTCTTTTAGCAAACAAATTATATCGATTATCCATTTCTTGCACTGCCCATGCTAAAGTTCCTGCTGCCTTTATTGGATCTGTAACAACTGGAATCAACAGATGTGGTATTCCATTATAAACTGATAATTCTACTACTTTTGGATCAATCATAATAAACTTAACTTCACTTGGTTTAGCATGATAAATAATACTTGTAATAATAGTATGAATGCATGTACTTTTTCCTGACCCTGTTGAACCTGCAATTAATAAATGTGGTATTTGGCTAATATCTATTAATTGCACATTTCCTACTGTATCTTTTCCTAATGCTACTACTAGCTTAGAAGGATTATCTCTAAACTCATCACAATCTAAAACTTCCCTTAACTGTACCAGTTCTCTTTCTGCATTTGGCACTTCAATTCCAACAGCTTGTTTACCTGGTATTGGTGCTTCCATTCTAATGGATTCTACTGCTAGATTTAAGGCAATATCATCTGCTAAATTGACAATCTTGCTAACACGTACTCCTTGATCTGGTTTCAATTCATATGTTGTAATAACTGGTCCTACCGAAACATTTTCTACTTTAGCTGAAACTCCAAAACTATATAATGTTTTCTGTAATTTTGTTGCTGTATCCGTTAATGCTTTTACTTCTCCTTTAAAATTCTTTTTAATCGATTCACTTAATAATCCTATTGGAGGATATTCATAATTTTCGTCCTGAACTTCCATATTATATTCCATTTGTAGAACAAATTCCTTGTTTTTTTCCTTTTCTTCTTCTACTTCTTTAAATAAATTATTTTCAGTAATTTCCGTTGTTCCTTCAAAATTTGTTTTCTCTATTGTATCAAACTTTATCTTTATTGGTTCTTGTTCTCTACCTTCTCTTGTCTTTTTTAACAAATTGGACTTTTTCTTTACTATGTATCTTTTGGGCAAATTGCTTTTTCTTTTACTTTTTATGTATTCTAAAAAATCTTTTATCATAAATAATGCTTCCTTTTTATTTTATTAAATTTAACTTCCCCTTTATCACTATAAGAGAAAGTCCCATTATTTTATTCTATCTTACCATATAAAATGAAAAAAAGAAAGCATTTTTGCAAACACTTTCCAATCATAACTATTTCATCGTTACTGGTCATTCAATGCTGTCAACCTACTCCTACATTTTTTTAGTGAGAAAGCTTAATATATTAAGCTTTCTCATAAGAAAACAAATAATAAGGCTGACTCGTAACATTTCATCATATATTATTAATCTCTTCCAACAAATTCTTATATTTTATCAAAAACACAGCAGGATCTTGTAAATTAACAGCATTTTGTAATTCATTTAGCATAATATATGTCTTACTAACATTATACTGTTTCCTAGCATCCATATTCGTATTCGTTAACAACCTCGAAAAACTATCAATAGCAGATTTCGTATCCTTTGAAATCTCTTGCCAGTTACCACCATCTAATTTAGCATAAGCTTTAAACACATTTAACTTCGTATCAATTATCGTAGTATACAACTCTTCTTGTCCCGAACCATTCAAAAACTTAGGTATATACTCATACACTTTAGTTAATTCATTTAAGGTTTCCTCTTTTTTCTCATCCTTTGCTACATTAGTCAACTTATCAAACTCAGTATTAAAAGCCAAAACATCTTCTTTATTAATATCCAATTGATACAAATCTATTGTAATAGAAGGAATTGAAGTATATAACGTTTCTATTTCACTTTTTACGCTATTCCAATTAATATCTTCTGTATTAGTTAACACACCTTTTGACTGTAATTCAAACTTTTTGTTGTCTTGACTATCTCCTCCTTGGGATTGTTGACTAGAGCTATCAGAAGAACCCTGTCCCCCTTGCGAACCTCCTCCAGAACTTTCTCCCCCTTGCGAATCCCCTCCAGAAGAACCTCCTTCAGATGAACCACCTCCACCAGAAGACGAACCTCCGCCTGATGAACTTTTAGAGGAACTATTATCACTACCAGATTTATTCGTCGTTTCTTTTGAAAGTTCACTTGTTACCACACTATAATTTCTAGCCTCAATATTATTCATCATATTCAATAAACTAGCTAGTTTGCCTTCCATATACTTAATTTGTGAAAATGTCTTTTCTTTTTGATTTTGACTATTATCTTTACTGGCATTGGTATAAATAGTAAGTGATAACACTAGCAAAATTACAATTAACACAACATATCCGATTCTTTTTATATTTTTCAAATTTGAAACCTCCCTAATTTTCTTATTTTTTCTAGTATTTACATTTTTCTTTTACTTTATTCCATGTATAAATTTTATGATATTTTTTATACTAAGAAAAGAAGTAATACATTTCATTGAAAGATTAATTTTAGGAGATTTTATGTTAGTAACTGTCAATTTATATAGTCAAAAAAAAGGCGAAGTCAATCGATTTTTAAGTCATTTTTATAACACCGACTTTGATTTAGAAAATAATTTAAATTGGGAAAAAAAATATGCCAATCCGATTGAATTGGCAGAAATTGTTGGTACTTTTGCAGACAACTGTGAAGATTATACTTTAAGTATGTGGATTTGTTTAGACAAAGATGTATTCCTTCACGTCACACAAGAAAATGCCGATGATATTATAAAATACTTGTACGAACGTTTTCCTTATTAATGTCCCCACTGGTTCTGGGATAAAATGGGAAAAATTGCCAAAAGAAGTCAAGCAATGCTGTCACCATTAGGACGTCTTAGCCCAGATATCCCTA
>CANONT010000039.1 GCA_947567695.1 uncultured Clostridium sp. | reverse complement strand
TGAAAAATTTTTTAATTTTTTTCAAAAAATGCTTGACTTTTTATAGTTGGTCTTTTTCTAAAATTATATTTTGATTTTTCCCCTTATCTTTTACTAAAATATTGATATTAAGTTTTTCCCCTGAAAGTGAAAATGTTTTCCCCTTATTTCCCCTTAAATGTGGAATTTTAATAAACTATTTTACTTTTTCTTAAACTTATTTAAACTATATTAAATTTTTAAGAAATTCTTGTATTTTAGTAATATCAATAATTATAAAATATAATCTTAGAAAATTAAGTGTTTCAAAAGTTACCTAAATTGGATTGGCAGTTCAACTACGAACTTGCAGATCGGGGGTTCGAAGCCCTTCAGGCACACCATTAAAATTTCATTTGTAAAATAAAATGATAGAATTTGAAGAAAAAAACAAATATAAAATAAAAAAATAACTTTTTTCGACATTTTTCTCTTTTTATTTTTGATATACTTTTTCCTGTTGTAATTTTTACAATTCTACAAAAGAAAGAGGGTGTTTATTTTGGAAAAATTAGGTACCATTACCGTATCTGTTTTTAAAAGCGAAGATAATCACACTGATTTTCGTGTTGAGGCAGATAACGATAATGTCTTACCAGTATCTTATGTTATTGAAGATACTTTAAAATTATATTAGACTAACTTTTGGTTAGTCTTTTAATCACTAAACAATTAAAGAGCCTATCTTTTTGATAAGCCCTATCTAATTGATTACTTAAAATCCATAGTATTATGCATTTATTTTTCTTTTCCATTTTCATCTTTTTGTGAAGGGAAAAGAGCTTGTTCTTTTGAGTTGTCCTTATTCTCTTGTTTCTTGATTGCATCCATAATCATAATAAACTTAACATTACCGCTGTTCTCCCCATTTAACATCGTAAAATTATCATATTGCTTTGATAACTCTGTCAACTTTTCAACTCTTTCCGTTATATCCTTCAAATCACCATTCACATAATTGCAAATCTTTTTAATTCCATCTTCATTAAAAGTTTTAACTCCTTGTGCCAACGTATTAGCACCTTGATTTAATTCATTTGCTCCACTATCCAATGTATTAGCCCCATCATTCAAACGATTTAATCCATCTGTCAATTGGCTTAGCCCTTGACCTAATGTGTTCATTTGTGCCACAACTTGATTTTGTGCTGTTGCTTTTACTTGATTTGCTACTTGTTTTGCTGTTGACATTGCTGTTGTTTGAGCCACTTGTACTGCTGTTGTTTGGGCCACAGTTTGTGCGGTTTGATTAGCTACACTTCCTGCCACCTGTTCTGCCACAGATTGTGCGGTTTGATTAGCTACTTGTTTTGCCACTTGTGTTGCTGTTTGCTTAGCTGTTGTTTCTGCAGCAGTTACTGCCGAATTCTGAGAAAATTGTAAAACAATTGCTTTTTCCTGTGCTGATAAAGCTTTGTAAGTAGCATTTGCTTCCAATCCAGCTTTTACGCTTGCCATAATTTGTTGTTTTTGTGCTTGTGTTAAAGCTATTCCCGATACCTGACTAACTGCTTGGCTTGAAGCTTTTTCACCAATTGCTACTTTTTGACTTTTTATGGTTTGTGTTGCTGTTGCTTGTGCTTGGCTTCCTATTTGTGCTTTTTGTGTATCTGATAAATTTGCTGCCTGCTTTGCTTGCCCTCCAATCGCATTTAATGTCTTTTGGTCTAAAGCTTCACTTTTATCATTCGCTAATTTATTAGTAGCCTTGGTTACTTCTGACTTGATTTGTTGTGCTCCGCTATATGCTACATTGGTTCCTTCCTTCAATTCTTTTGTACCAGAAGCCAATTGATTAGTTCCATTTGCTAATGTTTGACTTCCCTTTTGGATTTGACTACTTGCTGATTGTAATGTATTAACTTGACCATATATCTCATCTAGTTCGTCAAAAATAGATAAATCTTTTTCTTCTAATACCTTTGGTGTTACAAAAGTAATAATATTCCCCAATTCAAAATCTGTTGCATCCATCGTAATCTCAATATCATTTAGCATTTCCATATCTGCTTTCTTAACATTCAAACTTTCTTGTAATCCTGGCAAGGCAATTCCCATTACCATTGCTTTGCTTCCATCATTAATTACTTTTCCATTTGATATTTCTATATTCTTATTTTTATCATTTGGTAAAACCGTTCCTGCTACTACTACAAAAGGTGTATACATTTTCTGCTGTCTACCATTAATATTCACCATATGTTCTTCTTTATTAGTATATTGTATCGTAATTTTTACATGACCTGACTTCCCTAAAATCTCTTCTGCTGTTACTTCTTTTCCATCTAATTGATATCTTACGTTACATTCAATTGGCAAATCTTTTTGACTTTCTCCTTGATAATAAATATCTTTCTTATCTGCTTTCCATACTAATGATTTATCATCTTTAGAAAATTCTTCATCACCATTTGTATTTTCAATATTCAATAAATCAGACATATCCTTAATTACTGCTAGTTCCTCATCATTTTCAATATGCGTACTTACGATTGTTTGATATTTTTCCCCTTTACTATTTATTTTTGAATATACTGTTTCATCTTTCGTATAAGCAAAAACAGGTAATGTGTATGCACACATGGTGCACAATAATGTTCCTGAAATTATTTTACTTTTTGTTTTTGAATTCATCTCTAATCCTTCCTTTCCCTTTATTCTTTGACTTTATTGGTTTTGTAAAATGATACTTTAATTTATGGTTCTCATTTTACTAGTTGTCTTACAAATTAATCTATCAAACACTAGTAAGAAAGCTGGTAAAACTGTAACAACCACAGCCATACTAATAATAGCGCCTCTTGACATCAATGTACAAAGTGAGCCAATCATCTCAATTTTGGAATAAGCACCTACTCCAAATGTGGCTCCAAAGAAACATAAGCCACTAACAATAATCGAACTAATCGAACTACCAAGAGCGTCATCAATGGCATCTTTCTTATCTTTACCATCTTTTCGATTATTGATATATTTCGTAGTAATCAAAATCGCATAATCGATGGTTGCTCCCAATTGTATCGTTCCAATTACAATAGAAGCTACAAAAGGCAATGTTGTATTCGTAAAAGCTGGTATTCCCATATTGATAAAAATAGCAAACTCAATTACCGCAATTAAGATAACTGGCAATGAGATCGATTTTAATACGATAATCATAATCACAAATATAACACCAATGGAAACTACATTAACACTATTAAAATCATGATCACTTATTTCTACTAAATCTTTCATAAGAGGTCCTTCTCCTGCTAATATAGCCTTTTCATCATATTGTTTAATAATCTCATTAACTTGTGTAATTTGTTGATTTAATTCATCGGTTGCCATTTCATATTTTGAATTAATGATAATCATCTGATAATCTTCATTTTCAAATATAGCTTTTGTATCACTACTTAATACACTATCTGGGATCGCACCTGATACTTTTGGATATCCTAGTGTCCATTCAATTCCGTCTACTTCTTCAATTTTGTCTAACATCTCGCTTACTTTATAATTTGGAATATCCTTATCTACCAACAATACTTCTGCTGATACAATATTAAATTTTTCTTTTAATGTATTGTTGGCTTCTACACTTGGTAAGCTATCTGGCAATGATTTGTCTAAATTATAATATACTTCTGTGTGTGTATAACCATAAATAGCAATTGGTAAAATAATAATAAATACAATAATAATGGCTTTGTAATGTTTAATTGTAAAGTTTTTAATCCCTGTAAATTTTGGCATAATCTCTTTATGTCTTGTTTTTTCAATCCACCCATCACATGTTAATAACATGGCTGGTAGCACTGTTATAACACATATAACACCTAATAGAACACCTTTTGCCATAACAATTCCAATGTCTTTCCCTAATGTTAAATTCATACTACAAAGTGCTAAAAATCCTGCTATGGTCGTTAAAGAACTCCCAATGACAGATACCATTGTTTTACTAATGGCATGTGCCATGGCCTCATTTTTATTAGAAAAAGTTGCTTGTTCTGCTTTATAACTATGATATAAGAATATGGCAAAGTCCATTGTTACCCCTAATTGAAGCACTGCACTGATCGCTTTTGTAATATAGGAAATTTGACCTAAGAAAATATTGCTTCCCATATTATATAAAATAGCAATTCCTATATTAAGCAATAAAAAGATTGGTGCTATATAAGAATCTAATGCTATCTGTAAAATAATAACACATAATAATACAGCAATGATTACATAAATGGCAATCTCAGAATTCGCTAAATCCCTTGTATCTAATACAGTTGCTGACATACCACTTATTTTGCATTGTTCATTGGTTATTTCTCTTAGTGTTTCAATTGTCTCCATTGTCGTATCTGATGAAATACTATCTTTAAAAGTAGCTAGTAATACGGTATTTCCATCTTTGTAAATTTTATCTTTTATTTCATCTGGTATCATTTCTGTTGGAATGCTAGTTCCTACTACATCTGCAATTCCAATCACCTTTTCTACATTGTCAATTTCCTTCATTTTATTCTCTAATTGTACAATATCTTTTGTTTTCATGTTCTCTAGTACAATCATAGAAAAGGCTCCCATATTAAAATCTTCTGATAAGATTTTTTCTCCTTGAATCGTTTCAATATCTTCTGGTAGATAAACCAAAATATCATAATTAATTCGTGTCATTTTCATGCCTATGATAGATGGTATTAATAACAGAAGTGCTATGAGTAATATGGTTTTTCTATGTTTGCACACAAACTCTCCAAATTTAAGTTGAAACATCTTAAATCTCCCTTCTTAACTATCAAATATTTACAACTGACCGTTGGTCACTTTTGATATTATATTACTTTTTTGACTATTAGTCAATACTTTTTATATTTTTATTGATTCTTTTTCTATTTTATGCCATAATAGATATGTCTCAAAAATCGGGAAAGATTGCCAAAGGGTTGCCAAAGGGGACGGACCTTTTGGCAACCTTTGGCAACCCTTTGGCAATCTCAAAAAATTAGGAAGAAGGAAAATTGCGATGAAAGTTAATCAACCAAAAAATGAAAAAGAGTCTAAATTATTAGAAACTGCTTTCAAACTATTCACAGAAAAAGGAACCAAAAGTACATCCATTCAAGAAATTGTTGACAATGCTAATGTTGCAAAAGGTACTTTTTATTTATATTTTAAAGATAAATATGAAATTCGTGATGTCTTAATTGTTAGAAAATCAAAAAAGCTCTTTTTAAAAGCTTTATCTAAATTAAGACAAAATAATATTCAGGATTTTTCGGATCAAATTATCTTTATTATTAATTATGTAATAGATGAATTGGTTAAAAACCCTCTTCTTCTAAAATTTATTTCTAAAAATTTGTCTTGGGGAGTTTACAACGAGACTATTATAAAATTATATGATAAGCCAGAAGAAAAGAGAGATGGTTTATATTCTTTGTTTTTAAAGGCTGTAAAAGAAAATCATATCGAATTGAAAAATCCTAAAGTTACTTTATTTATGATTATAGAATTGGTAAGTTCTACTTGTTTTGATTCTATTTTATATCAAAATCCCTTACCAATTGAAGAGTATAAACCTTATTTATATGATGTTATTCGAGATTTGTTAAAATAGTTTATGGCATATCGCTTTTATTCACTCCATATATATTAATATGGGGTGAATTCTTTTGCTGATCAAATCATTTAAAATAAGTAAAAAGTTAATTATATTTTTCATTATTATTGTTATCTTATTATCTAGTATTGCCATTTTTTATTCTTTTGCCAATGATAATTCTAATGTTGAAACTTCTGAAGAAAAGAAAGATTTCATCAAATGGGTGGATTTCAATGCTACCTCAGAAGCTTTAAATTTAACTGCTAAATTGGATATTGATTCTCATAATAAAGAAGGAGAACTCGTATATAATTGGATTGAATTACTAGCATATTTGTCTTGCAAAAATGGTGGCAATTTCAAAAATTTCAGTGCCAAAGATTTAAATGCTTTAGTAGAAGAGTTGAAAAATGGTCAAACCATGCAAGATCTAACACAAAATATGAAATTTTATGATTATTATTATGAAAGTTATTCTGCTATTTTAGGTGGTTTTATTGGTAATCATTCCATTGAAGTAGCTAAGGAAGATGGTACAAAGTCTTATCAAGAAAAATATGGATTAAAAGCATTCCTTCCAATTGCTAAAAATTATTCTTTTAGTCATTATGATGATTTTGGAAATTCCAGATCTTACGGTTTTAAAAGAACCCATTTAGGAAATGACTTAATGGGAAGTATTGGAACTCCTATTATTGCAGTAGAATCTGGAATGGTTGAAAACATTGGCTGGAATCAGTATGGTGGTTGGAGAATCGGTATACGAAGTTTGGATACGAAACGATATTATTATTATGCTCATTTAAGAAAAAATCATCCTTATGCTGAGGGATTAGAAGAAGGTATGACCGTAAAGGCTGGTGATGTAATTGGGTATCTAGGCATGACTGGTTACAGTACAAAAGAAAATGTGAATAATATTAATGTTCCTCATTTGCATTTTGGCATGCAATTGATTTTTGATGAGTCTCAAGTGGATAGTCCGAATGAAATTTGGATTGATGTGTATCAAATTATTGAATTTTTAAAGAAAAATCGTAGTGAAGTTTATATGGCAAATCAAGAGACAAAAGATTATGAAAGAAAGTTCGATTTTATGGAAAATAATTGCATGGAATAATTTGCATTTTCATCTTGTGGAAAATAGAGCGAACCTAAGATTTTCTCAAAATTTGTATTAATAGAAAATCTTAGGCTCTCTTTTTTATTTTTTTCCCAATGCAATCTTTATTTCCTTATTAATTTTTCCCCTTGTCACCCTTAACGTTACCTCATCATTTGGTTTCTTCGTATAAATATACTGCCTCAAATCATTCATTGTATTAAGAGCCACATGATCAATATTAGTAATAATATCTCCTTCTTTTAACTCCGTATTATCCGCTGGTCCATTTTTTGTAATTTGAGCTACATAAATTCCTCTTTCAAAATTGAAATTAGAATTAGCATTTAAATAAGGAATTACTTCTTTATCATAAGCATAGATACCAATAGTTGCTTCCTCAAACTCACCTGTACTCTTAAACTTCTCAATAATTGGCTTAATAATATTCATAGGAACAGCAAATCCGATTCCTTCAGCAGATGAAATCTTAACCGTATTAATTCCTAAAACTTCGCCATTGGGATAAATTAGAGGACCACCACTATTACCTGGGTTAATTGTTGCATCGGTTTGGATTAAATCTGTCATATAAGAAGATTTATCCGTTTCTTCAATCTTTATCGTTCTATTTTTCGCACTAATAATGCCAGATGTCACTGTCCTTCTAAACTCAAATCCGAATTGGATTACCGATCGCATATACCGTTTCTCCCACTCGAATTTGGCTCGAATCCCCTAATGTTACATATGCCAGATTTTTGGCATTTATTTTCGTAAGGGACAAATCTAAATCCGAATCACTCCACACGACCGTTCCCTCATAATTATTTCCATTTTCTAATGTGATATAACATTTGCTATACTTTTGACCTGTTACATGCTCATTGCTTAAAATATAGCCATCTTCTGTTACGATCATTCCTGTACCTAATCCTAATTCACTTTCTGTACTTTTGGATAAAATACTATTTCCCGCATTTTTCAACTTTGAAATTCCCACTACTTTTCTAGTAGTTTCTTCTATCACATCTGCCACTTTTTGGCTTTCTTCCTCTGCTTTTTCCACAGTTTGCGTCTCCACTGTGGATTGTGTTCTAGTTGCTTCATAGTTAGATGGATTTACTTCAATATTTTTGTATGTAATATATAGATAAAATACAAATACCCATACCGTTATTGTTAAAATCGCTGTTATGATTACCTTCTTTTGATTGCTTATTCTACTTCTTCTCAAATTTTTCACCTCTAAAATAGTGTTCCCAAAAACTAAATTTTTAATCAAAATAATGGAAATCTCCTATGGGCAATCCATTCCCCTTAGTTTCTCCCCATAGAAGTTGTAAACAACATTTCTCTCCTCTTGACATTTTTGGTCAAAAAACTATATAATTTTGCTAGAAATAAAGGAGAGAACATGGAAAAAGATGTCTATGAATTAACCAATCCGCAAAAATCGATTTGGATGACAGAACAATTTTATGATCATACCAACATCAATCATATTGTTGGCTATTTAAAAATTGACAAAAATACTGACTTTAATGCTTTAGAAAAAGCCTTTAATTATCTTGTGAAAAAAAACGATTCCTTCCAAACAAAAATAACATTAAAAGCTTCTTCCCCTAGGCAATACTTTGACGATTTTATTTACGAAAACATTGAAATCATAGACTTAAAAGATGAAATTCAACTATTAGAATTTGAAGCTTCTTTTCCGATGCAACAAATCGAAATTTTGGACAACTTTTTATTTTTAACGAAATTATTAAGATTCCCCGATGGTTCTGGCATTTTAGTATTAACTGCCCACCACCTAATTGCTGATGCTTGGACCATGTCTTTAGTTTTAGAAGAAATCTACCAAAACTATTGGCATATTATTGCAGGAGAAGAAATTGACTTAACCCCAAACCCTTCATACCTTGAATTTATCCAATCTCAAAATCAATATATGATAAGTAATAAATTTGAAAAAGATAGAAACTTTTGGCAAGAGCAATTTGTAACTTTACCAAATGTAATCTCTTTTAAAAATAACAGAAAAGTATCGATTCATGCGGATCGAAAAATATATCCCTTAAAACCATCGTTGATAAACCAAATCAATGAATTTTGTCAACAAAACGATATTACTACCTCAAACTTTTTATTTAGTATTTTTAATATTTACTTTAAAAACCTTTTCCATTGCAATCATTTTGTAATTGGAAACCCTGTATTAAATAGATCGAACTTCAAAGAAAAACATATGACTGGTATGTTTGTTTCTGTCATGCCGTTTATTGTAAATGTTCCAGAAACTAAATCCTTTTTAGATTTCTGTCATGCTATGGCATTGCAACAAAAACAGATATATCGTCATCTTCATTTTCCTTATCATGAAATTGTGGATTTTGTTAGAAAAACACATGACTTTTCAGATAGTCTCTATGATATTGTATTTTCTTATCAAAATGCAACCATTCCGTCTTTTTGCAAATGGTTACCCAACCGTTCACAA
Organism: uncultured Clostridium sp.; assembly: GCA_947567695.1. Taxonomy (GTDB): domain Bacteria; phylum Bacillota; class Clostridia; order TANB77; family CAG-508; genus CAG-269. The sequence continues at coordinate 6,442 of CANONT010000039.1, read as the reverse complement.
GCTGAATCTTTGCAAATCCACATTAAAAATATTGCAGAAGAAAAAGACAACTTATCCATTCATTACGACTTTTTAACTGACATTTTTTCTGGAGAAGATATTGATTGGATGCATGAACGCATTTTAAATTTAATGGATCAGGTTTTAAAGCAACCAGAAAAAATAATAGAAGATTTAGAAATGGTTGCTCCCTTTGAAAAAAAATTATTATTGAAAACTTTTAATAACACCAAGACAACTTATCCTAAGACGTCTAATGTTGTGAAAGAATTTGAGAAAATTGTACAGCAATATCCTAAAAACACAGCTGTTACAGACAAAAATTGTTCCTACACTTATGAAGAATTAAATGAAAAAGTTAATTTTCTTGCTCAAAAAATATTAGAGCAATCTATCACTACTGATATTATCGCTTTTTCCTTAAACCGTTCTGTTGACATGATTGTTACCATTTTGGCTATTTTAAAATCTGGTCATACCTACTTGCCAATTGACCCAGAATATCCAATCGAACGAATTAAATTTATGTTAGAAAACAGCCATACAAAACTATTCATTACAAACCAAGACTTAGATAGCCAAATCAATTATCAAGGGAATTATATTTATTATAGAGACTTATCTTTTGCTACAAAGACGAAAAACTTAAACCTTTCGATTTCGTATGATAAGCCTTGCTATGTCATGTATACATCTGGTTCTACCGGCATTCCCAAAGCAGTAACCATTAAACATTACAATGTTTTAAACTTTGTAAAAAGTATGCAACAACGTCTCGATTACACATATTCTCCTAAGCAAAAAATATTATCTGTTACCACTGTATGTTTTGATATTTTCGTTTTTGAGCTATTCCCTACTCTATTATCTGGTCTAACACTTGTAATTGCTGACGAATTAGAAAGTAGAACCCCAAAACTATTAAGTGATATGATTCAAAGACACCAAATTACTAAGATTCTAACAACACCTTCTAGGATTGAATTATTACTTTCAGATAATATCAATATAAATTGTTTGTCTACCATAAAAGAATTTATCTTAGGAGGAGAACCGCTTCCAATCACTTTATTACATAAGTTGCAAGAACTCACAAAAGCCAATATCTTTAATTTATATGGGCCGACTGAAACCACGGTTTATTCTACTTTTAAAGATGTGACCAATAGTGATTTTATCACCATTGGTAAGCCTATTAACAACACACAAATTTATATTCTAAATGAGCATCTTCATTTACAACCAATTGGCTTAGTAGGAGAAATCTGCATTGGCGGAGATGGCTTGGGCTGTGGGTATCATCATAATCTAGTACCCAATCCATATGGAAGTGATAAGATTTACAAAACTGGTGATTTAGGCTATTGGCAACCAAATGGCGAACTGGTATGTTTAGGTCGAAAAGATCACCAAATAAAAATACGTGGCTATCGTATAGAATTAGACGATATTAGTAATCATATTCTAGCCTTTGAAGGAATTGAGCAATGTGTTGTGATGGATTTAACCGATGCCAATGGGAAAAAATATCTATGTGCTTATTTAGTTTGTCAAGAAGAAATCGATACAACCGCATTAAAAAAATATCTAGTCGATATTTTGCCACATTATATGATTCCAAACTATTTTGTAATCCTAGATAAAATTCCTTTAACGATCAACCACAAGGTAGACCGCAAAGCTTTGCCAGATCCAAATTGGAAACAAGCAAGTGTCGCCACAGAATATGTAAAACCTTCTACCAAAGTAGAAAAAAACTTATGCTCTATTTTTAAAACTTTTCTTTCTATCCCTAGGATAGGAATAGAAGATGATATTTTTGATTATCATATGGATTCTCTTGACATCATTCGTATACAAACAAAAATGTTAGCATATGATTATATCTTAAACACACAAGATTTTTACAAAAATAGAACCATAAAGAATTTAGCACAATTACTAGAAAATAAAAACCAACCAAAACATCAAGATGTCGATGTTTCTTATTTAAGGAACATAAATCACAGCTTTCATCTACATCCTAGCAAAATGTCCTTTACAAAAAAACATTATAAAAATATCCTTTTGCTAGGTTGTACTGGCTATCTAGGAATTCATTTATTGCAAGAATTACTAACACATAGTGACACTCACATCACTTGTATTATGCGTAGTAAAAATGAAGAAGCTACCAAAAGGCTCAGTCAATTATATCGCTTCTATTTTAATAAAAAGCTTCCTTTACAGCGAATTACCATTATAGATTCAGATATTACCAAACCACATTTTGGGCAATTAGCTAATCCCTATAAACAACTTGCAAAATCGATTGATTTAGCCATCAATGCTGCCGCAAATGTTAAATATTATGGCGATTATCAATCTTTTCAAAAAATTAATGTAGATGTGGTACAAAATTTAATAGATCTGTGTATAACATATGATTTGCCACTTATTCACATTTCTACCCTTGGTGTATCTGGAAATTACTTAGTAAATCACCAAAACAATTATAATACTTTTGATGAAAATGATTTTTATATTGGCCAACAATATGATGAAAATGTGTATATTCAAACCAAATTTGAAGCTGAAAAATTAATCTATGAAAAAACATTGGAAGGTTTAAATGCCACAATCTTACGTGTTGGAAATTTAACCAGTCGATACGAAGATGGTACTTTCCAACAAAATTTTGAAGCAAATGCTTTTTATCATATTTTAATGATGATTTTAAAATATCACATTTTACCTAATACTATGGTAAATGAATTATTAGAATTTACACCTGTCGATTTTTGTGCAAGAGCCATTTTTCAATTAATTTTTAAGGTACAAACCACTGGTTATGTTTTTCATTTATTTAATGAAAATTACATTCCCGTGTCTGATTTGTTGCCAATATTTGAAAATCTTGGCTTTTCCACAGAAATTCTCTCTGGTAATGACTTTAAACAAAAAATTGTTGCTTTATCCAATCAATATCCAGAAGAAAATATTCTAAAAGGAATTATAAATGATTTAGATGATACGCTAGGCCTTTCTTTTCGCTCTACGGTGAATCCTCAAAATTTGTATACTAATTCTTGTTTAGAGAAATTAAACTTTGAATGGCCTAATATCACAACGGAATATATACGAAAAATTATTGACTATTTACGTAAGAAAAAATATTTGCTATAAGTTACTATGTATCAGGAGGTTGTCTTGTGAAAAAGATTTTAGAAAAATACAAAATCCAATTAAAACTATTGTTAGCCCTTACCTTAGGGCTAATTGTGTTGACAGCTATTTATTACTTTTTAATTCCCGCTATTTTAAATTATCCCAAAGGTACCTATGCAACTAATTTTCAAGTAAAAGTAGAAAACACAAACTATCTATCTCAAGTCTTATCCATTGCCTTTGCTATTTTTGCTATTTTCGCTATTGTTACCTTTTGGAAAACCAGATTTCTAATTCAATATAGTGATTTAATTAAAAACCCTTCCCATTACTCCATGGAAGAAATCAATCATGTAAGAAATAAATTATTCACTGCTCCCTATTCCATCCTTGTTTTAAACATTGTCATCCCAAGTATTGCTCTTACCGTTATTCATGCCTACACCATTCACCAATTTAGTATTACTACTTTAAAATTATTTATATTGGTTTTCTCTTTAATGACTTTGTATGTAACTTCTGTTTTTATTTATACTTGTAATGTATTTAAAAAAATATTAGTAAAACTTCCTTATGACAATATAACTGGTTTAAAAAAATTCACGCTAAAAAAACGAATTTTTTATAATATTTTACCCTTACTTTTAGTATCTGTGTTATTCACCTCTTTATTAGGGTATTCTATGGTTTCCATTAAAACTGGTAATTCCGTTTTTGAAACCTATCACAATACCTTATACTATTTTAAAAAATATCATACTTTTTCTAGCTTTTCGGATTTATTACAGAAATTACGCACTATTAATATAACCAGTAAAAATGACTTTTTATTTATTAAAACACCTGAAAATGATTATTTGGATGCATATGGGGAAGAAATTTATGTTAGCAATTTCTTTCATCAATATTTACAGGATCTATCTCCAGCAAATAATGGACGAGTTTACGAATATTATGGAATCGATTGTCAAGGTGCCACCATTGATATTGAAATAGACGGTATTATTTATACGGTTGGTATTTATTTTAGCATTTTATCAATTGATGTATTAATCTATTTCACGATATCTTTTATTATATTAGCACTCATCAATATTATCCTGTTGGCCTTATTCGCTGAGTCTTTATCCAATGATATTAATATAATATCTAACAGTTTTATGGATATGACTAAAAATACAGATACTAGTGTGATGCAACCTCTGGCTTTAACCTCCAATGATGAATTTGGAAATTTAATTATTTCCTATAATAAAATTCAAGAACTGACTAAGCATAATATCGAACAGCTACATGAAAATCAGGAAATGTTAATGGAAAGAGAACGTTTAGCCTCTCTTGGACAATTAATTGGCGGAATTGCCCACAACTTAAAAACACCTATTATGTCTATATCAGGTGCTACTGAAGGTTTGAATGATTTAATAAAAGAATATGATGCTTCTATTGGCGACCCAGAAGTAAATCATCAAGATCATCATGAAATTGCTAAAGATATGTCCACTTGGATTGCTAAAATTAGAACACATACAGAATATATGTCAGATATTATTACAGCTGTAAAAGGGCAAGCTGTTACTCTTACCAACGAAGATGATATTTCTTTTACCGTCGAAGAATTAATAAAAAGAGTGGATATTTTGATGAAACACGAACTTAAAAATGCTGTTATTTATTTAAATACGACCATCAAAACCGATCAAGATACTATCATTCATGGTGATGTCAATAGCCTAGTACAAGTTATCAATAATATGATTTCTAATTCTATTCAAGCTTATGAGGGAAAAACAGAGCAAACTATAGATTTTGTAATTGAAAAACATCGTCATAAATTAATCATTTCAGTAAAGGATTATGCTTCTGGCATGCCAAAGAGTGTAAAAGATAAATTATTTAAGGAAATGATTACAACGAAAGGGAAAAACGGCACTGGTCTTGGTCTCTATATGTCTTATTCTACGATTCGTGCTCACTTTAAAGGCAATATAACTCTTGAATCACAAGAAGGAGTAGGAACTACCTTTCAAATCATTCTTCCTTTATAGAAGGATATAAGGGGCAAAGGGACATTCCTTAAATTCCTCACCTAGCATATGCCAGCCCCCTCCCCTAGGAAGTATTCATCTATTTAGTATAAATACTTGCTTTTTCCACTTTTTATTAATATAATGTGGAAAAGGAGGCTGTTATATGAGAAAAGGATTACAATTATTAAAAAAAGAAAAAAATAAAAACTACAAAATTCTAGCTGTTGATGATGAAGAAGGAATTATCGATTCCCTATCCATCTTTTTAAAAAGATCAGGCTATGAATTTACTGGTGTTACCAATCCAAAAGAAGCAGTAGAAAAAGTAAAAAATGAGCACTTTGATTTGATGATATTAGATTTTATCATGACTCCTATTCATGGAGATCAAGTAGTAGAAGAAATTAGAAAATTTAATAAAGAACTATATATCTTATTACTAACTGGTCACAAAGATTTAGCCCCTCCTTTAGAAACCATTAAAAAGCTTGATATCCAAGGATATTGTGAGAAAAGTGATAAATTTGATCAATTATTACTATTAATCGAATCTGGTATCAAATCCATAGAACAAATGAATGAAATTAAAAAAATAAATAAAGAACTAGAAAACTCTTATTTAGAAAGTATCGAAACGTTACGTTATACAGTAGAGGCAAAAGATACCTATACAAGAGGTCATTCTGATCGTGTTTCCGAAATTGCTGTCTTAATTGGTAAAAAAGTAAACTTACCAGATGATCAAATAAGACTTTTGCAAATTGGTGGTTTATTCCATGATATTGGAAAAATTGGAGTTCCTGATAGTATTTTATTAAAAGACAGTAAATTGACAGATGTTGAATATTCTGAAATAAAAAATCACCCTTCCATAGGTGTGCATATCTTATCTACTGCAACTATCTTTAAAGATATTATCCCCATTATAAAACATCATCATGAAAGATATGACGGTCATGGTTACCCAAGCCAATTAAAAGGCACCAATATACCTTATTTAGCAAGAATTACTACTATTGCAGATAGTTTCGATGCTATGAGTTCAAAACGAACGTATCGTGACTCCTTACCTTTAGAAACCGTTATTGCAGAATTCGAGAGATGCAAAGGCACTCAATTTGATCCCGAACTTACCGATCTATTTTTAGATATTTTGAAAAATCATTTTGACGAAATTAGAGCCATTCAAAGAAAATATGAATAGGTGCAATGGGGACGTTTCTTTTTGCACATGGTGCCCCCGCTTTAGCCCCAAGTATTTACAC
>CANONT010000038.1 GCA_947567695.1 uncultured Clostridium sp. | reverse complement strand
CATTCATGTATAATCAAAAAGCTAATATTTATTTTTATAATAAATATTAGCTTTTTTTAGAATAATTAAGAAAATGTGCAAAAAGAAACGTCCCTATTGCACATCCCCATTTATTCTTTATCATTTCACAGAAAAATTACAATAAATATCTTGAAAAATCCTTTCATTTAAGATATGATAGCAAAAGAATAGAGGTGGAATATGAAATCAAATTGGATTAAATATGTTTTTATCATTTTTATAGTAGGAATGTTATTATTTGCCATATTCAAAATCAGGCAAGATGAGGAAGAAAAACAGCAAGAATTAGAACATACAACTAACCAGCAAGAAAGAGTGACAGAACTAACATTAGGAATTGCAGAATTAGACACCATGAATCCTATTTTAAGTAAGCATAAAAATGTACAAGATATTTCAAAATTGATTTATGATCCATTAATTACTTTAACCGCAGATTACAAAGCAGAACCTTGTTTAGCGAAAGAATGGGCAAAACAGAGTGATAATTCCTATCTGATTAAATTACGAGAAAACGTAAAATGGACAGATGGGCAAAGGTTTACAGCAGAAGATGTTAGATTTACCATTGACCGTTTAAAAGAAGTATCTTCGATTTATTCTTACCATGTGCAATATGTGACAGGTGTTGATATTGTAGATGATTATACTGTCAAAATTAATTTAGATAGGGAAATCCCTTTTTTTGAATATCAATTGACATTTCCTATTTTATCCAAAGACTATTACGAGGCAGAAGATTTTGTCAATACAGAAAAAAATAAGTCACCAATTGGAACTGGCAAATATAAGATTGCAGAGGTGAATCCATCTGATATTGTTTTAGTAAAAAATACAGGGTGGTGGAATAAACAAACAAGTTTAACCATTGAAAAAATTACAGTAAATTTATATTCTTCCATTGGAGAGCTATACAATAGTTTTAAAATAGGGAATATTGACTTAATTGCAACCAATAATGATAATTTGCAAGAATATATTGGAACGATTGGGTATAGTGCGAAAGAATTAAAAGGAAGAGATCACACTTTTTTAGCACTGAATACACAAAATTATTTTTTATTCAAACAAGAAGTAAGAAAAGCAATAGCCTATTCAATTGATAAAGAAAACATTGTCTCAAGTATATTTAACAATAAATGTTTTACTAGCAGTTTTCCATTGGATTATGGAAGTTGGCTATCACAGGGGCAGGAGGCTAGTAGTGGCTATCATTTAGAACAGGCGAAGCAAGTTTTAGCAGATAATGGATGGGCATTTCGTTCAGGAACTTGGCAAAAAACGGAAAATCGTAAAACACAAGCGATAACTTTAAGCCTTTTGGTAAGAGCTACAGATGGTTCCAAAGTGGCTGTTGCTGAAAATCTAAAGCAACAATTAGAAAATCAAGGAATTAGAATCAATATTGTGCAGGCATCAGACGAACAATATAATAACAGTATCAATACGAAAAAATATGATATTGCTTTGTGTAGCATGACTCTTTCACCAAGTCCAAATCTTACTACTTATTTTGGAGAGGGAAATTTAGCAAACTATTCAAATGAAGAGGTTTCTTCTATTATGAATGAAGTTAAAAATACAACAGATGAACAAATTTTGAAGGAAAAATATACTAGGTTGTCTGAAATTTATAAAACGGATATTCCTTATATTAGTTTGTATAATAATAAATATAGGGTGGCTTATAACTCTGGTTTGGTAGGAGAGATTACGCCTAATTGGTTTTATCAGTTTTATGGCATAGAGGGATGGTATAAGTAAAGATATGAAATGTTTTACTGATATCTATATATTAGTTACTAGTCAGCCTTATTATTTATTTCTCTAGTGTGAAAGCTTACTATATGATTTTTTCATACCTTGTGTGTCGCAACTTCCAGAATAAAAGATACTAGTCTGTAAGTTGCTCCAATCGCACTCGTTTCACTCGTTTGTTCGCTTACGCGGTATTTCAAAAATCATATAGTAAGCTTACACACTAAAAATATGGAACCAAGGCTGACCAGTAACGGAATAGTTATTAAAAATAATAAAAAAAACAAAAAAAGTATTGACAAAACAAATTTTTGATATATAATAAGAGTATCAAACAAAAGTTCAAATATTTAAGGAGGAAAAAGACATGGAAGAAAATACAGAAAAGAAAAAAGCATTGGAAATGGCTATGAGTCAAATTGAAAAACAATTTGGTAAAGGGTCAGTTATGAAATTAGGAGAATTTAAAGCAATGGAAGTAGAAGCTATACCAACAGGAGCTTTAAGTCTTGATATTGCATTAGGAATTGGAGGAGTTCCAAGAGGTAGAATTATAGAAGTATATGGACCAGAATCTTCTGGTAAAACAACATTAGCACTACATGTTGTAGCAGAAGCACAAAAAATGGGAGGAGAAGCAGCTTTTATAGATGCAGAGCATGCTTTGGATCCAGTTTATGCTAAGAAATTAGGAGTAGATATTGATAATTTAATTGTATCTCAACCAGATACAGGAGAACAAGCATTAGAAATTACAGAAAGTTTAGTAAGAAGTGGAGCATTAGATGTCATTGTTGTTGACTCTGTTGCTGCCTTAGTTCCAAAAGCAGAAATTGATGGCGACATGGGAGATTCTCATATGGGATTACAAGCAAGATTAATGTCACAAGCTTTAAGAAAACTAGCAGGAGCATTAAACAAAACCAAAACCGTTTTAATCTTTATCAATCAATTAAGAGAAAAAATTGGTGTTATGTTTGGAAATCCAGAAACGACAACAGGTGGTAGAGCTTTAAAATTTTATGCATCCGTCAGAATGGATATTAGAAAAATAGAAAATATCAAACAAGACGGAGAATTTAAAGGAAGTCGTGTACGTGTTAAAGTAGTAAAAAACAAAGTAGCACCACCTTTTAGAGAGGCAGAATTTGACGTTGTCTATGGAGAGGGGATCTCCAAAGCGGGAAACATCTTAGATATGGCTGTTAATTTAGATATTATAGAAAAAGCTGGTTCTTGGTTTAGTTATAATGGCGATCGAATTGGTCAAGGTAGAGAAAATGTTAAGAAATATTTAAAAGAAAATCCAGAAATACTAGAAGAAGTGGAAGAAAAAGTTAGAGAGGATTTTGCCAAAGCTTTTGAACAAAGCCTTGGAGAAGAATTACCAAGTGCTGACGAGGAAGATGAAAAAGAATAGAATTATGTATACAATAGAAGAATTTGATCAACAAAAAACAAAAGTATTAAAATATATCTTATATAAAAAAAGAACAGAGCAAGAAGTACGTAAAAAATTTTCAAGCACCATAGATGAAAACATGTTAGAAGACATCATAGAATATCTAAAAGAAGCCAACTACATTGATGACCACGAATTCATAGAAAAAACAGTCAATAACTTTATAGCCTTAAAAAATCTATCCATTAAAGAAATGCAATACAAATTAATAGCAAAAGGTTTAAACAAAAACGAGATAGAAGATTACTTATATGAAAACAAAGAAGAACTAGAACAATACGAAATAAAATCAGCAAAAAATATTCGATACAAAAAATCCATAGCAATGGAACCAGAAGAAATAAAACAGTACTTATTAAAAAAAGGTTATCAACTAGAAAATATAAACAAAGCAATGGAAGAATAGAAAAGGAGAAAGTTTCATGGCAATTTTAACGTTAGAAACGAAAAAATATGCGATTAAAATAGATAATTTTGAAGGACCGCTAGATTTGTTGTGTCACTTGATTGACAAGAACAAGATGAATATTTATGATATTCATTTGAGCGAAATTACGGATCAATATATTGATTTTTTAAAGGAACAAGAAAAGTTAAATTTGGAGATTGCTAGTGAGTTTTTAGTAATGGCTTCTACTTTGTTATATCTGAAATCCAAGAATTTGTTACCAAAGCAAGAGGAAGAAGAGGAGGAATTAACGGAGGAAGAGTTGATTCGTAGAATTATTGAGTATAAGAAATTTAAAGAGATTAGCAAAGTATTTAAGAATCGTTATCTTGATTTTTCTAGGAGGTATTTTAAAGAACCAGATAAAATTGAATTACCAAAACAGAAGCTAGAAAAAAATTATGAGAGTAGCTTGATATCAGGTATTTACAAAAAATTGGTAGAAAGAAATCGTGTGAAGTTAAATCAAAATGCTAAAAATATAGAGAAAATTGCGATTACAGATCATTATACAGTGGAAAGTAAAGTAAGAGAGATGTTTAAGGTTTTGGTAAAACAAAAGAGATTTGTTTTTAACAAATTGTTTTCTACGAAAAAACATGATAGGCAAGAGGTGGTTACTGCTTTTTCTGGCTTATTGGAATTGTCTAGGAGAAATAAGGTAGCAACAAGCCAAAAGGAGATATTTGGTGATATTACCGTAGAAAAAGCTAAGAAAATAAGTTAATCGATGTTTAAAAAAGAAAAAATTGGAAAAACTAATGGAAAGCGAATTCAAAAAGGAGGCGGTTCGATTGGTTTTTCTTTTTGTATGTATGGCTATTATTTTATTATTGATTAGTTTGATTTTAGCAAAAATAAAGATAGAGATTGTTGATTTTAGATTTTGTTCTCGAGCAAAGAGACATTTAAATAAAGATTATCAAATTAGAATTAGATTATGTGCTTTTGGTTTTATCCCTATTTTTAAAATGAATATTACGAAAACAAAGTTGGAAAAAATGAAGTTAAAAGAAAAAATAAAACAGCTTGATTTTCATGAATTAAAAGATAATCGTAAATTAGATCAAAATATTTTAACAGTAATCAAAAACATAAATATTGCAATAAAAAAGATTGAATTATATGTGGAGATTGGAACAGAAAATGCGAGTTTGACAGCAATTCTTGTTCCAGCAATTAGTACAGTTATTGCTATTGTATTACACAAAAAAGTAAAAGATTTTGACAATCAAATATTTGTCATTAACCCAGTTTATCAAAATCAAAATTTGGTAAATATAAGTGTTTCAGGTATATTTGAAATAAAAATAAGCCATATTATAAATATCATTTATATTTTGAATAAAAAAGAGAAAAAAGGAGTGAAGGAATATGAGCGAACATCCCATAGAAGGTCTTATGGTTACAGCTATGAATAGTATTCAAGACATGATAGATGTAGATACTATTATCGGTGAACCAATTGAAACTTCCAATAATATTGTTATTATTCCTATATCAAAAGTATCATTTGGTTTTGCAGCAGGTGGTAGTGAATTTAAAGGGGAAACAATAGATGAATATACCAAAAAAGATAGGGAGGAAGAAATTCAATATCGATTGCCTTTTGGCGGTGGTAGTGGTGCTGGTGTGACAATTAATCCGATTGCTTTTCTTGTGATACAAGGCGATAATGTGAAGTTAATGCCAGTCAATCATACTTCTTCTTTAGATAAATTGTTAGATTATATCCCAGATTTATTGGAAAAAACCAACAACATGATGAATCATTGTATGAAAAATAAAAAAGAAGAAACAGAAAAGATCTTAAAGGAAATGCAAAATAAGCATGATAAAAGTATGAAAAAGGAAGAAGAGGATAAAAAAGCGATTGAGAAAAAGATTGAAAAAGAAGTAAAGAAAACAAGAAAGAAAAAGACACCAGAAATAGATGAAACTTTCGAGTTTGAATATGATGAGACTTTGGAAGATGAATAATGAAGAACAGAAAGTGTTTAAAAGCACTTTCTTTTTTTTATTTTCTATGATAAAATTTATTAGAGATTGTAATTATAGAAGAAAACAAGTATTGTAAAGGAGATCCCATGATTCGTTTAGTAGCAAGTGATATAGATGGAACCATTATAGGAGAAAATAATCACATAACATCACAAAATTTAAAAGCCATTCAAGACATGAGACAATCTCATATAGATTTTACCATATGTACAGGAAAGCCTTATTCTATGGTAAAAAATTTTTGTGAGAATTTACATGCTAGTTATGGTATTTTTGGCAATGGGAATCAAATTATGGATTTAAAAACAGGAAAAGAAATTTTCCGAAAAACCTTGACACAAGAAGAGATGAATACTTGTATCTCCTTGGCGAAAAAGGAAAATTTGCATGTTCATCTTTATACAGAAAATGAAGTCATTACTCCTGAATTATTATATATGGATTTGCGAAACTTTATTTTAAAGGATTCACTATTTCATAGTGATTTGCAATTTAAGATAGTTCCTAATATACAAGAATATATCAATCAAAATCAACCAACTGTTTTTAAATTGATTATTTCAAGTCCTTTCAATTTGTCAAATTTACAAGAGGAACTAAATCAAAAGATGGATTTGACCATTTATCGAATTAATAAGTCACAGGAATACAAAGACAAAGTGATTAATAAGGAATATGAGTATTTGGATATTACACCAAGTAGAACGAATAAAAGTGAGGCATTAGAAACTCTTTCAAAATATTTGAAACTTTCTTCGTCAGAAGTGATGGCAATTGGAGATAATTTGAATGATATTGATATGATTCAAAATTCTGGTGTGGGAGTGGCTGTGGCTAATGCTTATGATGCTGTGAAACAAGTGGCTAATTATACGACTACGAATAGTGTGGACGATAGTGGTTTTGCAGAGGCAGTTTATAAATATATTTCTTTTTAATAGGAAACCAATAAACTGAAAGGTATGATCTATTACAATTATGATAGGATCATACCTTTCCTTAATAGAATTTTTAACTTCTTAATAAATCAATCCAAGAGTAAATCACCTTTTTTGACATCGTAAACAAATTCAATTTTTCCACATCACTTTTAGCTACAATATCAACAGTAGACAATGTTTGCCCATCTAAAGAAAACGAAACTTCACCTAATTTTTGACCAGCAGTAATAGGGGCAGAAACCGTATCATCTAAAATTAAATTTTGTTCTATATTCTTATCTTTTCCCTTTTCGATCAAAGTACCAGCATTGTCTAATAAGACAGCATCCACACTAGATCGAACCCCTTTATTAACATTTATTGTTTTTACCACTTCATCTTTTTTTCCAAATTGTTTAAAAGAAAAAGTATTGAAACCGTAATCCAAAAGTTTTTGTGCCTCTGCAAAACGAACTTTAGTAGAAGGTGCTTTCATAATAACAGCAATCAAAGATAAATCATCACGTGTGGCACTAGCCGATAAATTATATAAGGCTAAACCAGTAGAACCAGTTTTCAAACCAGTTGCTCCTTTGTAACTACGAATTAATTTGTTGGTATTGGTAAGTTCTGATTTTCCATCACGTAGAGAATCCGTCCAAATAGTGGTATATTGAGTGATTTGAGGATGATGGTTTAAGAGTTCTCTTGACATCAAAGCAATATCAAAACTAGAAGTAACATGACCGTCTTCATCTAATCCATGACAGTTTTTAAAAGTAGTATCTTTCATGCCTAAATTTTTTGCTTTATCATTCATCATCTGTACAAAACTTTCTTCAGAACCTCCAAGGTACTCAGCCATGGCGACAACACAATCATTAGCGGAAGCCACACAAATAGCTTTTAGCATTTGATCCACTGTCAAGGTTTCTCGTGGGTCTAACCAGATTTGTGAACCACCCATAGAGGCAGCGTTTTCGCTGCAAGGTACAGAATCGCTTAAAGATATTCTTTCTTCATCAAGAGCTTCCATGATTAGCAGAATACTCATTACTTTGGTAACAGAAGCTGGTCGCAATTGCTCATGACAATTATGTTCGTATAGTACCTGACCAGTAGATTGCTCAATTAAAACAGCAGATGGCGATTCTAAATTTAAAGTATTAGAACTACTTTGTTTTTCTTCATTTCCAGCATTGGTGGTAATAGTATTATTGCTTGTATTACTAGTATTAGCACTTGTGTTAGAATTCATGTTGTTATTCGTATTTTTAATAGGATTGGCATTGACAGGTGTTGTGTCGCTAGACCACACATAAGTGGTTTCTTCTGCAAAGCATGGTATAGTAAAAGAAATAACAAGAGTTGCGATGAGTAAGAAACAAGTTAATAATTTTATTTTACGCATATTAATCCCTCCAATTGTTAATAAACTATATTCAAAAAATAAAAAAATATGAAAAATGCCACAAATATGTTATTATATAAAAATAGTTTATTAATAATTTTCAACTTATTATTTGGGGACTACTTTTCTATACTTTTTTTAAAAGTAATGTTATAATCATAACAATGGAAAAGTGAAGTGGAAAATTTTTAGAACCAATATTGAATCTATTAAGTGAAAACTTGGCTTTAAGAGGAAGATCTAAATATAAAATAGTAATTTGTTTTTAGAATTGGAGAAAAGTATGTTGAAGATATTACAAGCAGATAGAGATTATGATAATAACTTAAAACAATATACAAGAAAAGATGCAATATTATCATTTATATTATTTGGAATTATAATATTAAATTATTCCATTTTAGCAGTATTACAAATTAAATTTGAAATTGTAAAAGATAATATAGTGTTAGTTGGTTGTATATTTAATTCTTTAATGATAGTTATTACAGTATTATTTATTAAGTTAAATAAGCAAACTTTGGATACGATAGGTATTTCTAAAGGAAAATGGAAAAACAGTATTATTATTGGTATCATATTTTCTTTTTTTCTATTTTATAATAATTGCATATCTAATTTAATAAATGGATGTAATTTGATTTCTATACAAGAAATTTTAATATTATTAGTCTATTATTTATTAGTAGCAGTTTGTGAAGAATTTGTTTTTAGAGGGTATATAGGAACAAGAATATATGGATTAATTAAGAAAAGGTGGTTAGCAGTATTTGTAGTAGGCATTCTATTTATAATAATCCACTTTCCATATAGAATGATAGCTTATGGAATGACATTGAGTGATTTGTCTATAAAAAATTTAAATTGGATTATAGATTTATTTATTACACATCTTGTTTTAAATTTTATATATTTAAAAACAAATTCATTATATGGTGCAATTATTCCACACTGGATGTCGAATTTTGCATATAATATTATTTTAAAATGAATATGCCTTGAAAACCATTTAATTATATGATAAACTTACCAAAGTAAAAAGCAGAAGATGGAGTAATAAAATGAAATTAGATACCATAGAAAACGAAGAAACATATAAAGATAATAGAAATGTAACAAAAACAGTACCTAAAAAAAGAGGATATGGATTAGACCAATATTACGAAGAAGAAAGAATTGCCAATCAAATTAGAGAAGCAAAACGAAAGAAAAAAAAGAAGAAGAAAAAAATAATTTTATGCTTTAAAATTTTACTAGTGCTAATAGTTTTAGGTATTTTATTCCTATTTTTATTTTTTAAGACAACACTATTCCAAAAATATAAAGAAATATGGGTACAAACAGCAATGACTACCATGAATCATCAATATTTAGCTACATGGTTTTTATCAAATGAAGAAATTGAAGAGATTATGAAAAAGTTAGAAGTTGAAAACAACGAAAATTCTAATGCAGATGATGTAATGATAGTCGAACTAGAAGAAAAAGAAATCACAGTAGAAAGAATAACAGGCAAAGGCTATGTGGGATTTGTTATGACTGTGCCAGATGCTTCCAAAGTAAAATTAGTAGATGGAAGATTATCACGGAAGAGGTTCAAAATTAAGTGAAATTGTAAAAAAGCATAATGCCATTGGAGGAATCAATGCGGGAGGATTTGCTGATCCAGATGGAAAAGGTTCAGGAAATGTATTAAGAGATGCTGTTATCTTAAATAAAAAGATGGTATATGGAAATAAGTCAACTAGATATAGTTTAATTGGATTGAACGAAGAAGGAAAACTAATATTAGGAAAATATAATTATCAAGAAGCTTTAAACGTAGGAATTGAATCAGCTGTTGAATTTGGACCATTTATAATTGTTAATGGAAAAAATCAAATTAAGAATTCAAATGCAGGAGGAATTCATCCAAGAATGGCAATTGGGCAAAAACAAGATGGTACTATGATATTCGTAGATATTGATGGTAGACAACCAGGGTATAGTATAGGAACCAATTTATTAGAACTACAAAATATATTTGAGAGATATGATGTTTATAATGCTGCTAATTTGGATGGTGGATCTTCTGCTACTATGTATTACAATGGCAAGGTTGTCAATAAAACATCAACTCCTATGGGAGAACGATATTTACCAAATGCTTTTATTATTGAGAAATAAGAAGACTTCCCACTGATTTCCCCACTGGTTCCAGGATTCAATGGAGATCAGTGGGGAGTTATTTATTTTAGGGCAACTAGAGTAGTAGTTACTGTTGTACCATCAGTAGATGCTACTATTTTGATATCATTTCCAGAGTCATTTCTAAATTTTAAGTCATAACTACCATAGGCAACGGCTGCGTCTTTTCCTTTAGCAATATAGGGAACATAGTTGCTATGGGCGTGTCTTTCTGTAACAACTAAACTAGGAACGGATAAAATGGCATTATACAAGGTACTACTAATTTGGCAATTTCCGTCCACCTAATCCCTTTTTCTTATTTCCATTTTTGTCAAAGATATCAGCTTTTTGATATCCTTTGCTGGTAGAAGAGGCTCCTACTGTATTACAAAAGGAAAAACTACTGCCATTTTTTACAATGGTTCCATTTAAAGTGTTACAGGTAATGGAAATGTTATTTTGACGAGCCGAGTCTTTGTTGTATATTTTTGTAGAAAAAGTAGCAATTTGTTCTTCAACAGGAGGAGTAGAGTCGTTTTCTGTTTCAGTTATGCCTTCTGTTGTTTCATCATTAGTATTCTCATCTTCTTCGTTTTCTATATTTGTCTGATTGTTTTGACTTTCTTTAGTTTCATTCTCTTGATTATTTGTTTCTGTTCTTTGCTTCAAAGTATTGTTAGCAGATGTTTTACCAGCTTCATAGTTGCTTTTATTAGGTGTAGGCGAACTATTTCTAATATAAAAGAAAATGCCACCACCAATTAATAAAAGAGCTACAATGGCTATTATAATCCAACTTTTTTTATTCATTTAAATCACCAAACATAGTGTAACCAAAAAGAAGCGAAATTATTGACATTTTTGAAAATAAAAAGTATAATTAATATGTAGTATTTTGATTGAGAAGGAGAAAAAAGAAATGCTAAAAAGAAATTGGAAAAGAATTGGAATGATCATTTTGATTGTAGCTTGTATTTTCAATGTCATGGGAAAGTTAATTCATAAATTATCTCTAAATAAAGAAATGCTTTATTCAGCAGAATACATGCAAGAAGAACAACAAAATGAACAAAATCAAAAATAATACTTGAAAAAAGAAAAAAAATATGTTAAGATAAAAAACAGTCAAATTATTGAAACAAGAAAAAGAGGTGAACTTGAAATGAAAGAAGGAATACATCCAAATTATAACCAAACAACAATCACATGTGCATGTGGTAATGTGTTAAAAGTTGGTTCTACTAAAAAAGATTTAAAAGTAGATGTATGTTCTAAATGTCATCCATACTGGACAGGTAATTTAAGACAAGAAACTGTTGGTGGTAGAGCAGACAAATTTAAGAAAAAATATGGTCTTGCATAAAGCAAGAAAAACAAAACATGGGCTGAATTTACTTCAGTCCACATTTGATTTTTCTATTTCTGAAAATTGATTCAAAAATTATCGTTTTATCTTTTTTTCATATCTATATTTATCCCTTTCTATAATTTAATACCTTTGAATAATTGTTACTATTCACAGCTATCAAAGATTAGAAGATGCAAGCCTTCTCTAAAAATATGAAAATCAGCGAATGTAGAGTAATCAAGCTAGAAATTCTTAATTCATTTTTGGGAAAGTGTTCATCTTTGATGGAAGGGTGCCAAAAAATGAATTTAGAATTTCTGTGATGATTAGCTCGCCCTGAGCTTGTTTAAAAATTTTTATGAGAAGGTTTTCTTTTTCTATCATGAAGCCGTCAATGGTAACGAATAATTACTGATAAATTAAAATATTCATTATATTTTCTTGCAAAATGTATAAAAATGTAATAAAATAGGCAAGTATCATGGAGGTTAAAAAGTGAACAAAACAGACGAAATAGAACAACAAAAACAATATATCGAAAAAATAAAACAAATGAATCGAAACAAAACCTTAAAATACACCATTTTAACCATGGGATGTCAACTAAATGAAAATGACTCAGAAAAATTGTGTGGCATGTTAGAACAAATGGGATATGAGAGGACAGAAAATCAAAAAGAAGCAGACTTGGCATTGTTTAATACTTGTTGTGTGAGAGAAAACGCAGAGGACAAGCTTTTTGGAAAATTAGGAGAGCTAAAAAGATTGAAAGAGGAAAAAGGGATCATCATTGCCATTGGTGGATGTATGATGCAAGAAAAGCATATTACAGACAAAATCAAGGAAAGTTATCCATTTGTTGACATTCTATTTGGAACTCATACCTTACATAAATTTCCAGAAAACCTATTGAAAGCATTAGAAGAAAAGAAAAAATTAGAAGATATTATCGATATAGATGGTGAAATCTACGAAGGATTGCCAATCAAGAGAGATAGTAAAATAAAGGCTTCTGTTACCATTATGAATGGATGTAATAATTTTTGTAGTTATTGCATTGTTCCATATGTGCGTGGGAGAGAAAGAAGTAGACAGCCAAAAGATATCATAGATGAAGTAAAAGAGTTAGCCAAACAGGGCTATCAAGAAGTTACTTTACTGGGGCAAAATGTGAATTCTTATTTAAGGGTGGAACAAGAAAAGAATCTGTTGTTAAAATCTACGATTTCGACAGAGCAGATCGATTCTGCAAAGTTGCAAGAAAAAACTTTTATCGAGCCATACCAAGGTGTGAATTCGTTTGCTACTTTACTAAAAGCCCTTAATCAAATAGAAGGAATAGAAAGAATTCGTTTTGTATCGCCACACCCAAAAGACTTCACCGATGATGTCATTGAAGCAATTGCCACTTGTGATAAAGTATGTAAATTAGTGCACTTGCCTTTACAGTCTGGAAATACTAAAGTGTTAAAAGAAATGAACCGTAAATATACCAAAGAACAATATTTGGCTTTAGTTGAAAAAATGAAAAAAAGAATTCCCAATTTGACTTTGTCAACTGACATTATTGTAGGATTTCCTGGGGAAATGGAAGAGGAATTTCAAGATACGTTAGATGTTGTTAGAAAAGTAAAGTTTGAACAAGTTTATATGTTTATCTATTCAAGAAGAGTAGGAACACCGGGAGATAAAATGGAAAACCAAATTCCAGAAGAGCAAAAGCATAAAAGATTTGACCAATTAAAGGCTTTGGTAGAAAGTCAAATTCAAGAAAATAATCAAAAATATGTAGGAACGATGCAAAAAGTTTTGGTAGAAGGCGAGAGTAAAAATAACAAAGATTTACTCACAGGAAGAACGGACAGCAATAAAGTGGTTATTTTTGAGGGAGATAAAGACTTGGTTGGAACGATGCAAAATTTGAAGATTGTTTCAGAACATATGTGGTATTTGAAAGGAGAAGTGTAGATGGCAGAATATTCACCAATGATGCAAAAATATCTTGAAACCAAAGAAGAATACAAAGACTGTATCCTATTTTATCGACTAGGAGACTTTTACGAAATGTTCTTCGATGATGCCATTTTAGTAGCAAGAGAATTAGAATTGACCTTGACAGGAAAAGAATGTGGGCAAGAAGAAAGAGCACCCATGGCAGGAGTGCCACACCATGCAGCAGAAATGTACATCGCCAAACTAGTAAGCAAAGGCTATAAAGTAGCTATATGTGAACAACTAGAAGATCCAAAAACAACAAAAGGAATTGTCAAAAGAGGAGTCGTACGTGTTATCACACCAGGAACGGTTGTAGAAAGTAATATGTTAGAAGAAAGAAAAAATAATTATATTATGAGTATTTTTAAATCTGGCATTTACTTTGGAATCAGTGTTTGTGACATTTCAACAGGAGAATTCTATGCAGCAGAAATCAAAGATAACAATAATTTTCCCATGTTATTAGACGAAATAGCAAGATATACACCATCAGAATTAGTGGTAAATTCTATGATGGCAGATTCCACCGAGGAAATTGATCAAATAAAAGAAAGATTTGAAGATTTATACATAACAAATTTGGATGACAAACATTTTTCATCAGAGGTTGAAAACTTAGCTTTGCGTTTCAGTATTGTTGACAATCACGGTAAAAACATAGAAAATTTGGAAGAAAGAACCTTGGTCATGAGTGCCATTCATGCCTTAGTAACCTATATTGAGGACACACAAAAAACAACCTTGGATCATATCAACAAAATCGTCATCTATTCCTTATCTAGGTACATGGCATTAGACATCAATGCTAGAAAAAACCTTGAAATAACAGAAAAAATGAGAGATAAATCCAAAAAAGGAACCTTATTATGGGTATTAGACAAAACTTCAACCTCAATGGGAGGAAGATGTTTGCGAAGATGGCTAAATGACCCATTAGTTGATGTTTTAGCAATTAATCAAAGATTAGAAGCTGTAAAAGAATTGAAAGACGATGTCATGTTAAGAGGTGATGTCGTCGAGAATCTAAAAAAAGTATATGACATCGAACGTCTAGCTGGAAAAATGGCTTATGGAAATGCCAATGCCAGAGATATGGTAACCTTAAAAAATTCTTTGTTAAAATTACCAGAAGTTAAGAAAAGCTTATCTAACTGTAAAACCCAGTTATTAAAAGAGTTAGCCGAAAATTTAGACGAATTACAAGACATCTACCAATTAATTGACGGAGCAATTATCGATGATCCACCAATGACCATTAAAGATGGTGGTATCATCAAATTAGGTTATGACGAAGAAATTGACACCCTAAAAACCGCACAAATAGAGGGAAAAAACTGGTTGGTTCAATTAGAGTTAACAGAAAGAGAAAAAACAGGAATTAAAAACTTGAAAATAGGATTTAATAAAGTATTTGGCTATTACCTAGAAGTTACAAAATCTTATTTAGAGCAAGTGCCAGAAAGATTTATTAGAAAACAAACGTTGACCAATGCAGAAAGATATATCACAGAAGAATTGAAAAACTTAGAAAATCAAATCTTAGGGGCAGAAGAAAAAGTCGTAACCCTAGAATATGATGCTTTTGTCAAAATCAGAGAAGAAATTGCGAAAAATATTAAAAGATTACAAAAAACAAGTGAAGTAGTATCGAATTTAGATGTTTTAACATCTTTTGCAGAAGTAGCGGAAGATATGAATTATTGCATGCCAGAAGTCAATTCCACTGGAAGTATTGACATAAAAAACGGAAGGCATCCAGTGATTGAAAAAATATTAGGAGCAGGAAGTTTTGTTGAAAATGATACTTATTTGGACAAGCAAGACAATCGATTATCGATTATTACAGGGCCTAACATGGCAGGTAAATCTACCTATATGAGACAAGTTGCCTTAATTACTTTAATGGCACAAGTGGGAAGTTTTGTACCAGCAGAGACTGCTAAAATTGGTGTGGTCGACAAAATCTTTACAAGAGTAGGAGCCTCTGACGATCTAAGTATGGGACAAAGTACCTTTATGGTAGAAATGATGGAAGTAGCTACCATTCTAAAAGAAGCGACAAATAACAGTTTAGTCATTTTAGATGAAATTGGAAGAGGAACCTCCACCTATGACGGACTATCCATTGCTTGGGCAGTCGCAGAATATATTGCAGATAAAGAAAAATGTGGTGCCAAAACCTTATTTGCTACCCATTATCATGAACTAACCGAATTAGAAGATCAACTAGAAGGAATCAAAAACTATTCCATTGCTGTCAAAGAAAAAGGAGAGGACATTATTTTCTTACGAAAGATTGTCAAAGGTGGAACCGATGAAAGCTATGGCATTCATGTGGCTCGTTTAGCTGGTGTTCCTAAGGTAGTGACACAAAAAGCAGATGAAATCTTGCGTTCTTTGGAAAGAAAAAATATCTTAACTGGTCAAAAACAACAAAAACAAGATAAGAAACAAGTGGAAGGACAGTTTGATTTGTATAATTATAAACTGGCTGAGATTGCTCATGAGGTGGACAAGATTAATTTGAACGAGTTGACGCCAATTGATGCTTTAAATATACTTGTGAAAATGAAAGAAAAAATGAAATAGGTGCAATGGGGACGTTTCTTTTCGCACATGGCAAGGATGGCAAAACTGCCAGCCA